>JAYWBA010000249.1:0-53159 GCA_043781915.1 Saprospiraceae bacterium | reverse complement strand
GACAACTGTGAATTTAGACTTCTCTATTTTAAATCCGAACAAGAATACTGAGTGCAAATGTACCAATGAACTTTGTTCATTCATTTCTTTTTCATTATTTGACTAAATAAGTTTTGAACATACTACTATCAATGGTTGCGAATACGTAATTTTGTAGCCCCGTACTCATCTGCCGGATCGAAACTACATTTAACTCATTTTCTACTTTAATGACGCATGGAAAAATCGGAATACGCAAAGCGCAATACTTCGGTGGCGAAAACTAATTCGCGCAACGGCAGTAGTAATATGTCGAGTTTGTTGGTAGGCAAATTGCAACCGCAAGCTGTACCTTATGAGGAAGCTGTGCTCGGTGCTATTATGCTCGATAAAAATGCGTTGCCTGTGGTGCTCAATGTTCTTCGACCTGAAACATTTTATGTTTTAGCTCACCAAGAGATTTACCGCGCCGCTTTCGATTTGTTCAAAGAATCTAAACCGATTGACTTGCTCACTATGCAAGATAAACTCACCACCATGGGTAAAAGTGAAGCGACGGGCGGTGCGTATTATTTGGCGCAACTGACAAACAAAGTCACTTCCTCTGCGAATGTAGAATACCATGCGCGCATCATAGTTCAAAAATTTTTGCAGCGCGAACTTATTCGAGTGAGTACGCAAGTGATTGAGCAAGCTTATGATGAAACAACTGATATTTTCGACCTTTTAGACCAAGCTGAGCAAAATCTGTTTTCGGTCACAGAAACAAACTTGAGCCGCTCTTTTCATGGCATTGATACACTTGCACCCGAACTTTTTAAGCAACTCGAAGAACTTTCGAAAAAAGGCGATGGTATTACGGGTATCCCTGTTGGTTTTACAAAACTCGATAAACTCACTGCGGGTTTTCAGCGCAGCGATTTAATTATTTTAGCTGCTCGACCCGCGATGGGAAAAACGGCATGCGCACTTTCTATGGCGCTCAATGCAGCTATGGATTTTAAAAAAGGTGTCGCTTTTTTTACTTTAGAAATGTCGAGCTTGCAAATTGTGCAGCGTTTTGTGTCTAATTTATCCGAAATAGATTCTAATAAACTGCGTACGGGCAAATTAGAAGGTCACGAATGGGAGCAATTGCGCCAAGCGATTGAAAAACTGAGCAAAGCACCGATTTTTATTGACGATACGCCTGGTTTAAATGTTTTCGAATTACGTGCTAAATGTCGCCGATTAAAAGCGCAACACAATATCGAATTGGTGGTGATTGATTATTTACAATTAATGACGGCAGGCACCGATAACAATCGCGGTGGAAACCGCGAGCAAGAAATTTCAACCATTTCGCGCGCACTCAAAGGTTTGGCTAAAGAGTTGAATATACCTGTTATTGCACTCTCGCAACTCAGTCGTGCAGTTGAAACGCGGGGCGGTCAGCGCAAACCGCAACTGAGCGATTTACGTGAATCGGGTGCGATAGAACAAGATGCCGATATTGTGGCATTCATTTATCGCGCCGAGTATTACGGTTTAACCGAAGATGAGGATGGTAATTCTACCAAAGGAATGTCGGAAATAATTGTATCGAAACACCGTAACGGCTCGCTCGAAAATATACGTATGCGTTTCAGAGGAGAATACGCTAAATTTGAAGACCCCGACGATTTTAATTTTGGTAGCATTGATGCCGATTCAATTATCACACGTCAATCGCGCATGAATGATGATGATAATATCCCGTTTTAGCGTAGTCTAATTCAAAAGAAATGACAAAGATGATTTTATTTGATACCCTGCTAAACAATCTGATAATAGACCGTAACTTTGACAAAAAATAATATAACGACATTTTCATGGGCGATGACCACAAAAAAGTATTGCAGCAACAACTTTGGAATATTGCTAACACACTTAGAGGAAAGATGAATGCCGATGAGTTTAGAGATTATATTCTGGGATTCATTTTCTACAAATATTTGAGCGAAAAACTCGATATTTTTGCGAATGAGATTTTGAAGCAAGACAATATCAAGTTTCGAGACATAACAACTAAAACTACTGATTCAAAAGAACTTTTAGAGGCAATAAAAGAAGAGGCGCTCGAAAAATTAGGCTATTTTCTAAAACCGGAAGAACTTTTTTCTGAAGTTGCAAAACGAGGTAATGGCGACAATGATGATGAACAATTTGATGATAGCAAAACAAATTTTATTCTCGAAGATTTACAAAAAATTCTCATCAATATTCAATCAAGTACGATGGGAATAGAGAGCGAAGAAGATTTCGACAATCATTTCGAAGATATGGATTTGAACAGTACCAAATTAGGCAAAACACCCGAAGCCAGAAATGCCATTATTGCAAAAGTTCTTTCGCACCTCGATAAAATTGATTTCAAATTAGAGACGAACGGCCGTTCGTCTCAGCATGATGTTTTGGGCGATGCTTACGAATATCTGATTGCGCAATTTGCGAGTGGAGCTGGTAAAAAAGCAGGTGAGTTTTACACGCCACAAGAAGTGTCGAAAATTTTAGCTAAAATTGTTACAACAGGTAAACAAAAACTAAAAACTGTTTACGACCCAACCTGTGGTTCTGGTTCGTTATTGTTGCGCGTGCGAAAGAAGTGGAAGATGTCGGCAATTTTTACGGACAAGAAATGAACCGCACCACTTACAACTTAGCGCGTATGAATATGATTTTGCACGGTGTGCATTATCGAAAGTTTGATATTAAACAAGAAGACACACTCGAAAGACCGCAACACAACGATCAACAATTCGAAGCCATTGTTGCCAATCCGCCTTTTTCTGCGCAGTGGAGTGCAAACCCATTATTTTTGAGCGATGACCGTTTTAGTCAGTATGGCAGATTAGCACCGAGCAGTAAAGCAGATTTTGCTTTTGTGCAACACATGGTTTATCATTTAGCAGAAAACGGCACAATGGCAATTGTTTTACCGCACGGCGCACTGTTTCGTGGTGGCGCCGAGCAACATATACGTACCTATTTAATAGAAAACAAAAATTTTTTAGATGCCGTTATTGGTTTACCCGCCAATATTTTTTATGGTACAAGTATTCCGACCTGCATCATGGTGTTTAAAAAATGTCGTGAAAACCCAAACGATATTTTGTTTATTGATGCCAGCAACGATTTTGAAAAAGTAAAAACGCAAAACCAGTTGCGTCCTGTCGATATTGATAAAATTATTAGCCACTACCGAAATAGAACAGAATTAGCAAAATACAGCAAACGCGCTTCGCTGGAAGAAATTGCTAAAAACGATTACAATCTCAATATTCCGCGTTATGTAGATACTTTCGAGGCTGAAACGCAAATAGACATAGAAGCCATTGCACTGGAAATTAAAAATTTAAACGCACGCAGCATCGAGATAGATAAAACCATCGCCGATTTTTGCCAACAATTAAATATTGAAACGCCGTTTTGAAAAATCAATAATGGAAAAATATAGGAATAAATATAGGATACAATCCCACCGAAAACCTAATTGGGATTATTCGTCAGAAGCAATGTATTTTATTACATTCATTACACAAAACAGGATTTGTAATTTAGGGAATGTCGTAAATGGCGAAATGGTTTTATCTGAATTTGGTAAAATAGTTGAATTGGAATGGTTTAAATCATTTGAAATTAGATTGGAATTGTTTTTAGATGAATTTGTTATAATGCCAAATCATTTACACGCGATTGTAATTATTAATAATCCGAATGACGTGGTCGCAAACGTGGTCGCAAACGCAAACGTGGTCGTGGTAGAGACGCACGGCCGTGCGTCTCTACGGTCGTCCCCGTCATCCGCGTCCCCGTCATCCGCGTCGTCCAACGAAAAACCAATAATGCCAACCAGATTGCCAAAATCCATTTCATCATTTATTGCTGGATTCAAATCGGGGGTAAATTCAAAAATTGACGATTTTATTGATGAAAACGCATTGAATATGCCCAAATTCAATCGAAACAACCATTTTTTTCAACCCAATTACCACGATCATATCATTCGAAATGATGCCGAATACCACAGAATAAAAAACTATATCATTAACAACCCTGTGAATTGGAACAAAGACAAATTTTATGAATGATCAATTTCAAAATTTTGGTACGGACGAACGCCCTTTGGCGGATGAACGACGGTTGGGTGACGAACGACCGTTGGGTGACGAACGACCGTTGCTTGACGAACGACCGTTGGTTGATGAACGACCGTTGGTTGTAGAGACGCACGGCGGTGCGTCTCTACCCCATACGCACAATCGCCCGTCCGTACCCCGTTTACGATTTCCTGAATTTACGGGTGAATGGGATTTGAAAAAGTTGGGACAGATAGCTGCAAAAATAAATAGTGGAAAAACTCCATTAGGAGGTGAAAGCGTTTATTCTGAGGAAGGAATATTATTTATAAGAAGCCAAAATGTTAATAATGATAACCTATCTTATGAAAATTCAACTTTCATTTCTGAAAAAATGAACAGCACTATGAAAAATAGTGTTGTAAAAGCAAATGATATTTTACTAAATATTACAGGGGCATCGCTTGGTAGGAGTTGTGTAGTGCCTGATAATTTTACAATTGGTAATGTTAATCAACATGTTTGTATATTAAGACTAACAAAAGAAAATTCTCCTCGATTTGTTCAACCAATTTTATCATCGACCAAAGGACAAAATATAATTAATAGTTTACAAACTGGAAGTGGAAGAGAGGGTTTAAATTTTGAAAGCATCAAAGGTATAGAATTATTTTTCCCATCTCTCCCCGAGCAACAAAAAATCGCCTCATTCCTCACTGCCGTTGATGAAAAAATTCAAGCCTTAAAGAAAAAGAAAACGCTTTTAGAGCAATACAAAAAAGGCGTTATTCAAAAATTGTTTTCCGTAGAAATGGACGGACGTCCATCTCTACGGTTTAAAGATGATGATGGGAATGATTTTCAAGAGTGGGAAGAAAAGAAGTTGGGAGAGGTAGTTGTAATAAGAACAGGTAAATTAGATGCTAACGCAATGATTAAAGATGGTAAATATCGGTTTTATACTTGTGCAAAAGATTTCTATCAAATTGATGTATATGCATTTGATACTGAAGCACTATTGATTTCAGGCAATGGAGCAAATGTTGGTTATATTCATTACTATAAAGGTAAATTCAATGCTTATCAAAGAACATATGTTCTTGACGAATTTAATGAAAATATTATTTATGTAAAATATTTTCTTGATAAATTTCTATATGAACGAATAAATACTGAAAAAAAGGAAGGCAACACACCTTATATTGTTTTATCAACTTTATCTGAAATGAATATCTTAGTTCCTTCATATAATGAACAAACAAAAATCGCCAATTTCCTTTCTGCTATTGATGAAAAAATAAATGCTGTGCAGACGCAAATAGAAAAACTGACAGCGTGGAAAAAAGGTTTGTTGCAGCAAATGTTTGTGTGAAATGCGGATGTTTTTTAATGATTTATACTATTCGCGGATGTTTTTTATTGTTCCCGTTCGTTTTTTATTAGTAATCGCTTATATTCGCATCAGCGTAAAGTGTTCAATTTTAGTAAATGCAAATGAGTAGCGTTCAAATTTCAATAGCATCTTCTGTTTTTCAAACAAAAATTACTCCAGAACAAGGTAATATAGTTGGTTATGCTGCCCTGATACATCATTTTAATATAGCAATGCCTTATCCAAATATATTTTCGCTAATAGGTAAGGGCAATAAAAAATATTCCAATCAAAATTGGCAAGTATTTCCTGCAATATACCAACCCGAAGAAAATGTATATAAGCAACTACAGTTTGCTTTAAAATACGAAGGTGTTAATTTGCTTTTTTTTAAAAAATGGTTTCAACTACGAAATGAAAAAATGCTGATTGCTTGGCTTGAGCAAGAACCTACAAGTATATATAGTCGCAAAATTTGGTTTTTGTATGAGTTTTTAATGCAAACAATGCTGCCCGTAAAAGATGCTGATAAAAAAATAAAATTTACCCCATTAATTGATGAAAAACTACAATTTCCGTTACCAAATGGCATCAAATCAAGTCGTCATCGTATTATAAACAACCTACCTGGCACAATCCATTTTTGCCCATTAATTTTTAAAACCGATAAATTAACGCAATATATACACGAAGATTTAAGCGCAAAAAACAGCTTACAATTAAAGCGCATACACAAAGATATATTGCAACGTACATCGGCTTTTTTATTATTGAAAGATAGTAAAGCATCGTTTACTATAGAGGGAGAAAATCCTGTGCCAAGCCGTGCTTTGCGGTGGGGAAAAGCCATTGGCGAAGCGGGTATGAATGAGTTAACAAAAGAAGAGTTGGAGCGGTTGCAACAAATTATAATAGAAAGTGCAAAGTTTACAAAGTTTGGTTACAGGCAGCAAGAAGGCTTTGTAGGCGAACATGATAGGGATACTTTTGAGCCATTGCCCGATCACATATCTGCAAAGCATGAAGATATAGAAAAACTAATGACTGGCTTATTGCAAACAACACAGCAACTTGAACAACAGCATTACCATCCTGTGTTGGCAGCGGCGACTATTGCTTTTGGTTTTGTGTTTATACATCCGTTTGTAGATGGTAATGGCAGGCTGCACAGATACATCATACAGCATATATTAGCAAAAAATAATTTTACACCACAAGGCATTATTTTTCCAGTATCTGCATCCATACTTAGCCATATAGTAGATTATCGCAAATTATTAGAAAAATATTCTCACAGCATTTTACCATTTATAGACTGGGAAACTACAACCGATAATAATATAAAAGTGCTAAACGAAACAGCCGATTATTATGCATATTATGATGCTACGGCACAGGCAGAATTTTTATTTGACTGCATAAACGATACCATAGAAAACATTATACCACATGAGGTGAAATATTTACAACAGTATGATGTGTTTAAAAATTATTTAGACAATGAATTTGAAATACCAGATAAAATGGTATCGCTTTTGGTAAAATTATTAACGCAAAATGACGGCATATTATCAAAAAAGAAAAGAGAAGGCGATTTTGAAAATTTAAGCAATGAGGAGGTAGGTAAAATTGAATTGGTTTACAAAAATATATTTGAAAATGAGTAAACAAAGCGAACAAATACTCGAAGAACAATTAATAGCACAACTGCAAAAATTGGGTTATAAATATGCTTTAATTAATAGCGAAAAAGACTTATTATCCAATCTCAAAGCGCAATTAGAAAAACACAACAATATTTCGTTTACCCCAACGGAGTTTGAAAAAGTTTTAAACGTATTGAGCAAAGGTTCGGTTTTTGAAAAATCTAAAATACTTAGGCAAAAACAACATATAGTTAGAGATAACGGTGATAACTGCTATTTCGAGTTTTTAAATACAGAGCATTGGTGCCAAAATCAATACCAAGTAACGAACCAAGTCAGTCAAGAAGGAAAATATAAAAACCGTTACGATGTTACAATTTTAATAAATGGTTTGCCTTTGGTGCAAATAGAACTCAAACGCCGCGGTTTAGAGCTTAAAGAGGCGTTTAACCAAATCAATCGGTATCAAAGGCATTCCTTTGGTGCAAACACTGCGTTGTTTCAGTATGTACAAATTTTCATTATCAGTAATGGCGTTAACACAAAGTATTATGCCAACAACCGCAACCAAAGTTTTAAGCAAACTTTTTATTGGACCGACATTGAAAACAAACGCATCACCAATATTTTAAACGGTTTTACTGATACGTTTTTAGAGCCTTGCCATATCAGCAAAATGATATGCCGATACATTGTATTGAACGAGGCGTATAAAATTCCGATGGTGCTGCGCCCGTATCAGTTTTATGCCGTAGAAGCATTGATTAAGCGCGTCAAAATCTCGAATAAAAATGGATATATTTGGCACACAACAGGTTCGGGTAAAACGCTGACAAGTTTTAAAGCCAGTCAAATTTTAACGAATCTGCCACAAGTTCATAAAGTTGTTTTTGTAGTTGATAGAAAAGATTTGGATTATCAAACTCAAAAAGAATTTAATAGTTTTAGTGAAGGGAGTATAGATGGCACAGAAAACACAAAAAACTTGGTTCAACAATTTTCCGATGGTACAAAACTCATTGTTACTACTATTCAGGAACTGAACAATGCGATAAGTAATAAGTCGTACTTATCGAGAATGGAGAAACTCAAAAAAGAAAAAATAGTTTTCATTTTTGATGAATGCCACAGAAGCCAATTTGGCGAAACACACAAACGGATAACGGCATTTTTTCAGAATTTCCAGATGTTTGGTTTCACTGGCACGCCCATTTTTGCAAATAATGCTACTAAAAATGAATTCGGCAAACGCACTACAAAAGATTTATTTGAAGATTGTTTGCATAAATACGTCATTACGGATGCAATCAGAGATGAAAATGTTTTGAAATTTTCGGTGGAATATGTTGGCAGATATAAACATAAAGACGGCAGAGAAACTAACGTTGATATAGAAGTGGAAGATATTGACACCAAAGAATTGATGGAAGATGAAACCCGTTTAGAAAAAATAACGGATTATATTATAGCGCACCATAACCGAAAAACGCACAGCCGCGAATTTTCAGCCATGTTTTGTATCAACAGTATTCCAACGCTTATTAAGTATTACGACCTATTCAAAAAGAAAAAAGCTGAAGGCAAACATAATTTAAACATCGTAACCATTTTCACGCCCGGCTCCAATGAAGATGATTTGGATGCCAACGGATTAATAAACATTGAAAGAGATTTTGACAGCGTTGATTTGAATATGGTAGCTGAAGATTCTGCACTTTATGGTAAAAATATTCATAATCGCGAAAAATTAGACGAGTGCATTGAAGATTATAACACACTTTTCGATACCAAATTTAGCACCAAAGAAGCGGGCGGGTTTTACAGTTATTACAACGATATTTCAAAAAAAATAAAAGAAAGAGAGCGCAATCCAGAAAACATAAAACACAGAATAGATGTTTTGCTGGTCGTGAATATGTTCTTGACAGGCTTCGATGCAAAAAAAGTGAATACTTTGTATGTAGATAAAAACCTGAAATTCCATGGACTCATTCAGGCATATAGCCGAACCAATCGAATACTTAACGAAGTAAAATCTCAAGGCAATATTGTAGCTTTTAGAAATTTGAAAGAATTTACTGATGAAGCTATTACCTTATTCAGCAACAAGGAAGCGATTGAGGTAATTATCATGAAACCCTACGAAGACTACACAGGTAAATTTGATGAGGCTTACGAAAAACTATTAGAAGTTGCACCAAATATTGATAGCGTCAATGATTTGGAAACCGAAGACGATGAATTGGCTTTCATAAAAGCTTTTCGAGATTTAATGCGCGTAAAAAATATTCTGACATCTTTTTCTGATTTCCAATGGTCAGATTTGACAATGACTGAACAAGTTTTTGAAGATTATAAAAGTAAATACCTCGACCTTTACGACAAAGTAAAGAGTGACTCGCCGAAGGAGAAAGTTTCAATTTTAGAAGATGTTGATTTCGAATTAGAACTTATTCATCGCGACGAAATAAATGTTGCTTACATTATCCAACTCTTAATCAAACTTAAATCGAAAGGAAAGAAAGACACAACTAAGGAGGAACAAGAAATATTCAATTTGCTAAACACGGAAACAACTTTGCGTAGCAAACGCGAATTAATTGAAAAGTTCATTCAAGAAAATTTACCAGCCATTGAAAACGCAAAAAATATTGCTCTCGAATTTGATAAATATTGGGATTTAGAAAAGAATAAAGTATTTTCGGAAATAGTAACAGAAGAAAACCTTTCACCCAGAAAGACTGAAAAACTCATTGAAGATTATTTATTTGCCGAAAGACAGCCTTTAAGAGATGAAGTTTTAGAACTTATTGAAGGTGAAAAACCGAGTTTGTTACAACGTAAAAAATTAGGAGATAGGATTTTGAAACGTATAATGGATTTTGTTGAAACCTATATAAACGGAATGCAAAGATAATTCAAAGTAAGAACGGCTTGCTTTAGGATTGCAACCAATCTCTCCAACTAATAAGTTTACCATTCGATGTATTCAACGATTGGTCGCCACCGTAAATGACGGCGCAATTACTCGCTGATGCACCTGAGAGTGATTGCCAATAAGTCAAATTACTGAAATAAGAAGTGTTAAAAGTTTTGCCTGACTTTACTTCATAAGCATCTAGCTTATTTTCCGACTGAACCAACAAATCTATTTCTTTACCCGAATGATCTTGCCAAAACCAAGCGTCCATAGGTAAACCTTGATTCCAAAAGTGTTTCAATAATTCAACCACAACAAAATTTTCGAATAATGCACCTTTTCCATGATAGCTATTTACGCTTTCTTCGTTGCGAATACCAAGCAACGAAAGTGCTAAACCCGTATCGTAAAAATAGAGCTTAGGCGTTTTAGTAATGCGTTTATTGAAATTTACATGATAAGGTTGTAAGAAAAAAACAATGTAACTCGCTTGTAAAATAGAAAGCCACGCTTTAACTGTATTCGGACTAATACCTGCGTCGCTGGCTAAAGATTGAATGTTGAGGATTTGTCCATTTCTACCTGCGCACAAACGCATGAATTGTATAAAACTGTCTAAATCGCCAATGTTTTTTAATTGGCGCACATCGCGTTGAATGTAAGTTTCGATGTAAGAAGGAAAAAAATCAGGTGGGTCAATATTTTTATCGTACAAACGTGGATAACCACCACAAAATAGTAATTGCTCAATAGAATCAAAACTTACATTGGCTGCTTTTAACTCACTGGATGATAGCGGCAGTAATTTTTGTACTGAAGTTCGACCTGCTAAGGATTGTGAAATCTGATTCGACAATAAAAAATTTTGGGAGCCAGACAATACAAATTGCACATTTGGTTTTTGATCAACTATATTTTGAATATAGGAAAATAATTCTGGAGTGTGTTGCGCCTCATCCAAGATGGCGCCACTTGGCAAATTGGTTAAAAATCCGCGTGGATCGCTTAAAGCAAACCGACGCATATCTGGATCTTCGAGGGAATAATACGGTAAATCACTAAAAATACTATTTAACAAAGTTGTTTTTCCTGATTGCCTCGGACCCGTTAAAAACAAAACAGGAAATTTTTCGCGCATTGCAATGAGCTTTGAAGCTATCGTTCTTGTTATCATAACGTTAAAATTTCTGTAAAAATAAACAAAAACCGTGATAATCTGCAATTCAATTGCAGATTATCACGGTTTTTGTTTAAAAATTCAATTTTCCCAGATAATTTATGCTTTAAACACTCATCACTCAACAATAATTACCTTATTCAAAAAATGAATACCAACACTAATTTCAAACGTTAAATTGCGAAAAGATTGCTCGCCAATATCTATATTTTGACGCGAATAGACATCGTAGGCTGTGAAAGCTGGTCGGAAATATTGTTTAGAAATATCGGGATGAACACTCACTTCAACAAAACCTTTTATTAAATCGGAAAAAGGAAATTCGTAACCCGCAGCCACTGAAACACCATAATTAAACTTATTGACAAAATCGTTTACGGGTGAAGAGTAAGCAAAAATGGCATACCCTTGAGGGAAATCCAAATTAGTATTGATTGTATATTCTGCTCGTAAACCCAACGAATAATACGCCTTCTCACTTCCTAAAACGCCCCGTTTTTTAGCGCCGACAATTAAGGCAATGTTACGGTAAATAAATTCTTGCGTAAAAGCAGGATATTGAACAGAATTTCCAGCCAAATCAGCGCCCAAAAAAGAACGATACCGATTGGCTGTACCGCGCGAATGATAACCCAATTGCGCAAATAAAACCGATGAAGGATCGGCAGGTGAGTTTTCAATAAATACCGCACTATGATAATTAAACAACAAACTGTTACTCGCCGAAGGCACTTCTGAACCGACCGTTAATCCGCCTTTTACGCCAAATACATAACTTTGCGCTTGTAAAATAGTGCTTGCGAAAGCTAAAACAATGAGTATTTTTAAAGAAAATTTATTCATTTTAATTATTTTTTACCAAACTACTTAGTGGATTTTCCCTGCGTCCTCTGCGATTCCTCTGCGCCTCTGCGTTAAAAATATACTTAAATTTAATGCAAAGGCGCAAAGTGTTGGGCAGAGGACACAGAGAAAGAATATTTTTAACGATTTTACGAAATAAGCTCCTTAAAGGTACAAACTATTATTTGTCTTTCGAAATTCCATTCTTACAAAATACCGCGCCTACCTTTATTTTTTCTCGCATCAATGCTTCGTTATCATCAGTTGTGCAATAATTTTCAGTATGGTGCAAGTGGTATTGAATGGCTTGAAATTTTATTTTTTTGAGTCGAATACCGCTTTTCAACAAACGCCACTCAATATCAGTATCTTCGCCCACACCTGCGGCAACGTAATCTTCATCGAAACCATTGACAGCTAAAATATCTTCTTTAAAAACACTCCAATTACAACCCCAAATATGCGAAGCGGTTGAAATCGGTGTCGGCATTGAAGGTAAATACACGGCGCAATCGAGGCGCGTTGCACCAAATTTTATTAATTCAGCCAAATTTAATGAAGCAAAAGATTTTTCGAAATATATTTTATCTGTAAGCACTTTCGATAGCATTACGCGCCTTCCCCAAAGTGCTATATTTTTCTGTCTATCTTCGAAATGCGCTTTTAAAAAATGTCGATGTAACAAACAATCACCATCAATGAAGACTAAATAATCGGATTCCGCCATTTTGATAGCTGCATTCAGTGCCGCACATTTCCTAAAACCATTGTCGGGCTGATGCACGTGTTTGATTACGAACGCATATTTTCTTCTTAACACATCAACACACTCCAACATAGCCGCGCTTTCATTGTCTTCAGCAATGATGGCTTCAAAATTTTTGAAACTTTGTCGTTCCAAACTTTGGAAAATAAGGTAAACGGCATCAATATTCTTGTAAACGGCTATAATGAGTGTAAGCACGGTAATTTTTGTGTAAAAGTAAAATTTTTAAGCAAATATTAACAATTTTAATACAAAAATAGAACTTGTTCAACAATGCGTTAAAGGTGTTAATGACATTTAAACACTCATGTAATGTTGGAATTAAAACCTTTACTTTGACTTAAAATACACGTCAAACAAAAACCACTATCTAACTTTAAATAAAATACACGCCATGGAAGGTATTTTGCAACAGTTCATCAAAAAATTTAACGCGAACCCGACGCTTTCGATAGAAAAGCCATTGAGTATAACGCCATGGTATTTCAGGACAAACGATGCCTCAAATTTAATTCCCAAAGGAAAAAATTTACGGACCAAACGCATGGCGAAAAGTTTATACAATGCCCTACTTAAATATTTTGATAATCCGTTTGAGAAGCAAGATATTTTTCAGACGCACAAATCGCACTCTGCTTCGCGCGGAATAAAAATCCATACGGCATTGACAAATTACACGGACATGCAATGGATGCAATGGATTTATGTTCTTGACACAAAATTACAAAACGATAATTTTCAGTGTATCGCTTCCACCGATTGTAGAATGCAACGCGGCGCTTGGCTTCAACAAACGCTCCGCCGCACGTATAAACCTATTCATCCAGAAAATGCTGCGCCATACTTTCTAACGTGTGAAATTGTTTTGAAAGAAAACAAGATCGTCAATATTCATTGGATGGTTGAATATCAGAATACGGAAATTCCACACGCTACTTTTAGAACGGCGGGCGTTTTGACGGAGGTTTTTAATTTTTAGGTGTTTATCAATTGAATAATTATTGAAACCTTGCCAACCCTTTTTTCAAAGCTTGATATACGCCGTTAGTCCAACCAAAGCCATCTTGAACAGGATATTCGCCACCACCTGAAATGAGGTTAATATCTTCGACATTGTATTTTTCGAGCATTTTACCTGTGTTGGCATAAACGCGCTCATTCAGCGAAAGCCAACGATTGGTAATATCATCCGCTAAAGTGTTGTAGCCATAATTGCGCAAACCTTGAATGGTGAGCCATTCAAGAGGTGCCCAACCATTGGGCGCATCCCATTGCTGACCGGATTTGACGAGCGTTGTTACAACACCACCCGATTTTAAAAAATTCTTTTCAATATTTTTGGCAACCCATTTAGCTTGCGAGGCACTCACCATTTTAAAATACAACGGATATACGGCAGCTAAAGTTTGAGCATCGTTTTGTTTAAACTTATTGGCATCAAAATCGTAGAAAAATCCTTTTTCTTCATTCCAATTAAAGTGCATCACCGATTCGCGGCGTTTGGCGGCTTTCTTTTCAAACATTTCTGCTTCAGCTACTTTTTTATCTACAATCTTAGCTTTCATTATACACATCTCTAAATTATAAATCAATGCATTTAAATCCGTCGGAATTAAATCTGTAATATTAATCGAGCCAATCGTTTTGCTGTCCTCAAACCAACGCGTTGAATAATCCCATCCAGATTCTGCACCACTGCGCAGATTATTGAAAATTTCTTTTTTTGTGCGTGTCAATGAAGCACTCGCTACCTTTTCATCTTCTTTAAAGCCTTCAGGTCGTGCCACATCGCCCGCATCTTTATATCTATTGAGTGAATGTCCTTCTAATTGCACAACGTGCCCTGCCCAATTTCTATCTTTACCGATGTCTGCTTTTTCACCGAGCATCCAGAAAGCGTATTCTTTTTCTAATGCAGGAAGATATTTTTTATACACCTCATCGCCACGAACGGTTGCTAACAACTGCACCATGCAAGCAAAAAAAGGTGGTTGCGACCGTGTAAGGTAGTAACTGCGGTTACCATTCGGAATAAATCCGTACTTATTGAGCAGAAAAGCAAAATTATCGACAATTTTTTCAACCTCCTCAACGCGGTTATCAGCTACCAAGCCCAGCATCGTAAAATATGAATCCCAATAATAAACTTCTCGGAATCTGCCGCCAGGCACAATATATGGATTGGGCAGCGGGAGTTTTGAGCCAATATCGAGCGTATCTGCTGGTCGTTTCAAAACATCCCACAAAGTTGTGATGTGGGCAGAAACGCTTTGCGCATTATCACTCACATAGTTTGAGGGTGAATTGCTGGGTACAATAAAATTTTTTGAAATAAATGCCTGCAAGCTAAAGCCTGGCTGGCTTTTTTCTAATAAATACTGGTGCAGGATTGAATCCGTGGGGTGCAAAGGAAGTGCATCGACAAAAGTTTTAGAGTCACCAAATAAGGTACTATCCGTTTGAACCACGCTAAAAAAGTCGCCAAAACGCGCATCAGGGCTTAGATTATGTTTTGAGTCATACCCATACAATGAGTCGACAATTTGTGTAGCAGGTTTTGTATCGGGTTTACAAGCCGATACAAGTAAAGCGAACGCTATACCAATTTTTATTTTTTTAAACATAAACAAAGTTAAAATTTTTACCTGAATTTTTAAAACGTTTACACCAAAAAGCGAGATAATTAATAAAATAGTTGCAAAATATAAAACAACTGATTATATTTGTACAGATTTTGTAATTGGTTAGCTACAACAATGTGTGTTTTTTAAATTTAGAGTTTGTGTGTTTGCGTTTTATCTGACCTTTTTTTTTCAATTTTTGCAGTTTTTTTTATTTTTTTATTTTTTTTTATTTAATTTTTTTTTAATGAATATTTTTGTAGCGAAACTCAATTTCAGCACCAGTAGCGATGCTCTTAATGCAGCGTTCGCAGATTTTGGGACAGTAGGTTCAGCAAACGTTATTATGGACAAAGAGACAGGCCGCTCGAAAGGTTTCGGTTTTGTTGAAATGTCAAATGATGACGAAGCACGCGAAGCAATCAAAGAACTTGATGGCAGCGATTTAGATGGTAGAACAATTGTAGTGAAACAAGCAGAAGACCGTGAAAAACGTTCTTCAGGTGGTGGACATGATCGTCCTCACCGCGAACATAACAACCGTGGTGGTGGTTTTGGTGGCGGTGGTGGTTATGACAACAACCGTGGTGGTGGTGGATACGACAGAAATGATCGTCCGCGCCGTGACTCAAACAGCAACAATAACAAGTGGGGTCGTGACTAATTTTCGGATAATCGAAATTCCTTTTGTTCTCGAAGATATAAAAGTGTTGAATTAACGTTCAACACTTTTTTTTTGCATTTAATGCAACTGTTGCTAAATTGTTTTGTCATTAAATCGGGGCAAAAAGATAAATGCTCTTATTAAATCACTGATAAAACAAAAAACATGTTTAAGAAAAGTTTAGTACTCCCTTTTTTATTTGTAATGAGTTTATTCTATACAAATTGTATATTTGCTCAAAGGCGCATAAAAGGCGAAGGCAATTTAATAACACAAAAACGCGAAGTCGGCGCATTCTCAAAAATTAGTCTGGAAGCCTTTGGTAATGTAACGTTTATTCAAGGTACTACGCCTGGCATTACGGTTGAAACTTACCAAAATGTTGCTGATCTAATTGAAACAGTTGTTGAAGGAAATACGCTTAGGGTGCGTCAGAAGAAAAATTCGTTCAATCACTACTACGATTTTGACAACGTGAAACTCAACATTGTAATCACTAATCCGACCTGTGATGAAATTAATTTAAGTGGAAGTCTCAACTTTGCAACGAATGGAAAAATTACTTCTCCCGATTTAAAAATCAACCTTTCTGGCAGTGGCAATATGAATTTTGATGCCATCAATTCCACCAAAACAACTATTTATTTGAGCGGCTCGGGTGAAATAACTTCTAAAGGTAGTTCCGATATTGTTGATATCATTTTGAGTGGTAGTGGTAATATTATTTTCAATGATTTACAAACGCGCTCAACAAAAATAAAAATTTCAGGTTCGGGAAATGTTGAATGCAATGCTACTGAATCGTACGATTTCAAAATTTCAGGTAGTGGTTCCATCGGATATAAAAAATCGACTGCCAGCGTAAATAGTAAAGTCTCCGGCAGCGGTAATATTGAATCCAAAAATTGAACAATTGTCTGAACTCTGATTTTTGTGATTTGTTTGAGGAGTATGAATCATAATTATTCAGATGCGACAATTTTCCCGCAGATTTTGCAGATTTCAAATTAACATATCTGCTGAATCTGCGAGAAACCGAACCGAAAAACAATTCAACTTTAGCTGAATATTACTAAAATCCTTATTTCCTTACAAATAAATATAAAAATCATGTCACTGAAAATTTTTAGTTCTTTTATTTTATTATCAATTACGCTATTGTTTTCGCAAAATATCAAAGCACAACGCATTACAGGTGAAGGCAAAGTAATGGAACAAACGCGCGAAGTCGGCGCATTCACAAAAATTAGTTTAGAATGCAGTGCCGATGTAGAAATTATGCAGGGCGCAGCATCGAAAGTTACTATTGAAACTTACCCAAATATTGCCGACTTGATTGAAACATACGTAGAGAATGGCACGCTCAGAATTCGCCAAAAAAAGGTGGATTGGAAGCATTGGAGTTGGAGCGTTAATAAATTGAAATTATGGATTACGAATCCGACTTTCGAAAAAATTAGTATCAGTGGCAGCGGCAATATCGTTTCGAGTGGAAAATTGTCTGCTTCAGATATTGACGTTTCGGTTACGGGAAGCGGCGATATGAAAATTGCTGATTTAACGGCTACGAATTCAAAATTAAACATAACAGGTTCGGGCAATATTATAGCTGAAGGCAAATCGGAAAAAGTAGAAATTGCCGTTACAGGGAGCGGGGATGCCAATTTGATGAATTTTGCAGCTAAAAATGTTAAAGCACACGTTGCGGGTTCGGGTAATTTATCGTGCAATGCATCAGATTCATATAATTTAAGCGTGAGTGGTAGCGGCGACATTGCTTATAAAAAAACAAATGCTTCAGTCAATAGTCGCTCATCAGGAAGTGGTAGTATTGAATCGAAAAATTGAAAAGCAAAATCAATTTTATATTGTAATTATTTAGCTAAAGCTAAATTGTTAATCAGTTTCTCGCAGAGATTCGCAGAAATGTGACAAGCATTATGTTTTTGCGGATTTCTGCGTAAGTTTCTGTCCCTACACGTAGGGACGAGAAATTTATCTAAGTGAACAGTTACTTTTTATTTTAAAAAAGCGCAGAAAAAAGTTAAAAAATTTTTTAATCGGGTGAAAGTACTCAATTTTGCGCTTTCTTCTTCCGAACTAAAAATTAGGTATGCGCATCCCGTTTTTTAAATATCAAGGTACAGGCAATGATTTTGTGGTGATTGATCAGCGTCGAAAAAAATACATTGACCCAAACAATGTTGATTTGATAAATAAACTCTGCGATAGACATTTTGGCATTGGCGGCGACGGATTGATGTTGCTTAGTGGTAGTAAAAAATCGGGCATAGATTTTACTATGACGTACTTCAATGCCGATGGTAATTTAGGAAGTATGTGCGGTAATGGTGGTCGTTGTTTAACTGCTTTTGCACACAGCAAGAAAATTTTTGAAACCCATTGCGTTTTCGATGCCGTTGATGGTTTGCACGAAGCGAGTGTCAATAACGATAAAAGCGTATCGCTTAAATTTATAGATGTCAATGATATTGAAATTGGCGATGGATTTTATGTTCTGAACACAGGTTCACCGCATTACGTTGTTTTCGTTGAAGATTTAAATGACATCAATGTGTTCGATAATGGGCAGCAAATTCGGTATTCTGCGCGGTTCGCCAAAGAAGGTATTAACGTCAATTTTTGCCAAATTCTCGCTGAAAACAAATTGCGTATAGCCACTTACGAGCGGGGCGTAGAGAACGAAACTTTTTCGTGCGGTACGGGTATAGTTGCAACGGTTTTAGTGTACAGTGTAAAAACAGGAAATACGCAAAGTGTGTCCGTTGAAACCAAAGGTGGCAATTTGAGTGCGCGGTTTAATAAAGTGGATAATCAAAATCAATTTAGTAATGTTTGGTTAACTGGACCTGCGGATTGTGTTTTTGAAGGGGTTGTTGAGGTTTGAGTTGGGTTTTAAAAGCCTGTTTTTTCTGCTGGTGCTGTGATTCTAATTGGTAAAAAGAAAAAAGATAAATAGTTATTTGCTTTGCGTTCTTTGGGTATTCATTCTTTGCGTTCCTTGCGGTTAAACTTGTTTGGCTTTTAACCGCAAGGAACGCAAAGAATGAACACCCAAAGAACGCAAAATTCTGAGGGCAAGTCAGTGAAGTAAGTTTCAAATTTGTCGCTACAAGAAGTTTTTTCATCACTCATCACTAATAACTCTCCACTGTTATTATCTTGCACGATTAATTTGTGTGCATGAAATTTCTCTTAAAAATACAGTTTTTATTTCTATTACTCTTCAGCCTCGATGCGTGCAAACAAAACACAGCAACATCAACTGAAATTGCTAAAGACGCTCTATTCAAACTCCACACACCTGCTGAAACGCATATAGATTTCGTCAATCAACTCAATTACACCGATTCATTAAATTGTTACACCTACCGCAGTTTTTACAACGGCGGCGGTGTGGGTGTCGGCGATGTGAATAACGACGGTTTACCAGATATTTTTTTCTGCGGCAATCGCATGCCCTCGCGTTTGTACATCAACAAAGGCAATTTTGTTTTTGAAGACGTGACAGAAAAAGCGGGATTATTGCGCACAGGCGTTTGGGCAACAGGCGTTGCGTTTGCTGATGTGAATGGCGATGGTTTTTTAGATATTTACGTTTGTAAATCAGGTCCGCCAACGGGAGAAAAACGCTACAACGAACTTTTTATAAACAATGGCGATGGCACTTTTACGGAAGCAGCGCAAAAATGGGGAATAGCTGATCTCGGTCTTTCAACGCATGCTGCGTTTTTCGATTACGATCACGATGGCGATTTAGATTGCTATGTATTGAATAATTCGATGAAATCGGTCGTGAATTTTGATGCAAAAAAAGGTTTGCGCGATATACGCGATAAAGATGGTGGTAATAAATTGTACAGAAACGATGGCGACCATTTCACCGATGTGAGTGTGCAAGCAGGTATTTATGGCAGTGCAATTACGTTTGGTTTGGGTGTAACTGTTGGCGATATAAATCGCGATGGTTGGGATGATATTTATGTCTCGAACGATTTTTTTGAGCGCGATTATCTTTACATCAATCAAAAAAACGGCACGTTCAAAGAAGATTTAGAAAACCAAATGACCGAAATTTCAATGGGTTCGATGGGTGCAGATATGCAGGATATTAATAACGACGGTTATCCTGAAGTGATGGTGACAGAAATGTTGCCGCACAGCGATGCGCGACTAAAAACCAAAGCGCAATTCGATTCTTGGAATCGGTATCAATTGATGCTGAAAGAAGGATATGGACACCAATTCGGACGCAACGTTTTGCAAATGAATAATGGCGACGGTACTTTTTCTGAAATTGGCAGAATGTTGGGCGTTGAAGCCACCGATTGGAGTTGGAGCGCCCTCATGGCAGATTTCGATAACGATGGCAACAAAGATATTTTTGTCGCGAACGGCATTGGCAAAGATTTACTCGACCAAGATTACGTTAATTTCATTGGAGATAGAAACAAAGTTGGCGAAATTATTCGCGGCGGAAAAGGTATGAAAGGTTTGATTGATACTATTCCTTCAGAAAAGATTCCGAATTTTGCGTTTAAAAATAATGGTAACGGCACGTTTTCAGATATAACCAAGGCGTGGGGATTAAATACACCTTCGTTTTCAAATGGTTCGGTTTATGCCGATTTAGACAACGATGGCGATTTGGATTTGATTGTCAATAATGTGGACGCGCCACCGTTTATTTATGAAAACAAAACAAACGAACAACCAAATGCACCGCATTTTTTGCGTGTTGTCTGTGATGCTGGCGCCAAAAACAGATTTGGTATTGGCACGCAGGTAACGTTGTTTTCGAACGGAAAAACCTATTATCAGGAAGTTGCGCCGATGCGAGGCTTTGAAAGTTGCGTTGAATCGCGTTTGCTTTTTGGTGTGGGTGATGCTAAAATTGTTGATTCTGTTTATGCTGATTTTGCCAACGGCAAGCGCATTACTTTGCGAAACGTAGCAGCCAATCAAACCATAACTGTAAAACAAAGCGACGCAAAAGAAAAAACTGTGTTGTGGCATTTACCAAATGTAAAAAAAATGTTCACTGAAATACCACAATCCAAAGATTTTGCACACACTGAAAACGAATTCTCCGATTTTGATGTCGAGCGATTGCTTTTTAATATGACATCGAATGAAGGTCCGAAAGTAGCTGTGGGCGATGTGAATAGCGATGGTATTCCAGATATGTATTTGCCTGGCGCGCGCGGTTTTGCAGGTCAATTATTTTTGGGTGATGCCAATGGTCATTTCACCAAAGCCAAACAACTCGATTTTGAAAAGGATGCGCGATATAAAGATTCAAACGCGATTTTCTTCGATGCTGATAACGACGGCGATTTGGATTTATGCGTTGCATCGGGCAGTTACGATGGCGTTGCGTTTGATGATAGACTGTATTTGAACGATGGCAAAGGACATTTCACGCGCAGTGCGGCATCTTTTCCCGCCAAAAATAATCTCGCAACGGCGTGTATTCGCGCAATGGATATTAACGGCGACGGTTTTCAAGATTTAATTGTGGCTATGCGATTGATTCCGGGTTCTTATGGCACGCCCGTGAGTACCTATTTTTTTATAAATGACGGCAAAGGCGGATTCGATAATAAAACGGATCAATATTGTACTGAGTTGAAAAATATTGGCATGGTCACCGATGTTCAAACGATTGACATTGATGGTGACGGCGATTTAGATATTGTTTTGGTTGGTGAATGGATGCCTGTTACGATTTTAGTAAACGATAATAAGAAATTTCGAAAAACAGAAATTCCGAACAGTAGCGGTTGGTGGAATGTTTGTCGCATAGCGGATTTAAACGGTGACGGCAAACCCGATTTGGTCTGCGGCAATCTCGGTTTAAACGCGCGTTTTCATGCCGATGCACAACATCCGCTCGATTTATATGTCGGTGATTTCGATGGCAATGGTTCAACCGAACCGATTATTTGCCAATATAGTGGCGATAAATCTTTCCCATGCGCTTTGCGCCCCGATATGGTGTCGCAATTACCCGCCCTCAAGAAAAAGTATTTGCATTACGCCGATTATAAAGGTCAAACAGCTGAAGCCATTTTTGGAAAAGAAAAGCTCGCTAAAACCATTCATTCACAAGTGCAAACATTGGCATCAACCGTTTTTTATAATCTCGGCAACGCGCAATTTGATGCGCAACCGCTACCGCTCGAAGCACAGCGCGCACCGATTTACGCTATCGCGCTCGACGATTTTGACAACGACGGAAAAATTGATATAGTATCAGCTGGCAATCAATCGCGCGCAAAACCAGAAACAGGGATTTATGAAGCGGATTACGGTACGCTTTTAAAAAACACAGGGAATAAACAATTTATCGCAGCCAAACCTTCACCTTTTGCTATGCACGGTGATATTCGCAGCGCAGAAAAAATTAAACAAAAAAATAAAAAAATGTTGGTTTTTGGAGTGAATAATGGAAATGCCAGAGTGTTTGGATATTGAATACAACACGTCAATGTAATAAATTTTTCAAAATTTTTCAAAATTGTAAAAATGAAAATTGCTTCTTTAGAAATTGAGAATGTTAGAGGGTTTGAGGGTAAACATTCACTTGTTTTTTCAAAATCAATTAATGTTCTAATCGGTCAAAATAATTCTGGAAAGACTACAATATTAAACTGTTTACTCCATCCGCAAAAGCCCACATTAGTAGCAAAAGACATTACTTCAGGAAAAGTTAGCGGATTTATAAGAATAACCTTTGAGGACAATCCTAAAATTAGTGTAGTTCACCACGATAAATTTGTATACCTTGGTTTCGATCTCTCCAAAGAAGGAGCTGAATATAAAATAAAAACTGACCCTAATATTTTCAATAATACAACTTTCAATAGGATTCCAGAGAATGAGCCTAATAATTTATTCTATCCCTACCTATCAAAAAGGAAAGTCATTACTTATGAGCCTACCATAAGCGAGAATAATACAAACGCAGTAACTGGAAACTTGCAGAACTTAGTTAGTAAAATTGATAGGGTAAACCAACCTCAACGTAAACCAAATTTTGATGAATATATTTCTGCTTGTAATAAAATTTTAGGTTTTGAAATTGGCGCATCAGCCTCAACTATCGGCAAGGAAATTGTTTATTATACAGATGGTGGAGGGACAATTCCATTAACTTCAATGGGTGAAGGCATCGCTAATATTTTGGGATTAGTAGTTGATTTATGTGAGGCAAAAGATAAAATTTTTGTTATAGAAGAAATTGAAAATGATATCCACCCAAAGGCATTAAAAGAACTTTTAGCCTTGATTATTGAAAAATCAAAAAACAACCAATTTTTCGTTTCAACACATTCTAATATTGTGATGAAATATTTAGGAGGTAATGAAGACTCTAAGATTTTCAATTTTAGAAGCAAAAAGGGAGATAGTTTAAAACCAGAGCTTTTCACTTCTAAAATACTAGAATTAAAATCACCTGAAGAACGAAAAGAAGCCTTGGAAGAGTTAGGCTATGATTTTTTTGATTTTGACCTATATAAAGGTTGGCTATTTCTTGAAGAATCTTCTGCCGAAAGAATTATTAGAGATTACTTTATTAAATGGTTTGTACCATCTTTGGAAAATAAAATAAAAACTTTTTCTGCTGGAGGCTTTACAAATATTACTCCAAAATTCGATGACTTTAATAAACTATTTGTCTTCTTACATTTACAAGAACATATTTATAAAAACAAAGTTTGGGTAATTTTAGATGGTGGTAAAGAGGAAGAAGGTGTAATTTCTAAAATGAAAGAAAAATATCTTAATTCTGGTTGGAAAGAATCTCAGTTTTCTCAATTTATAGAACATGATTTTGAGTGTTATTATCCAGATGAATTTAAGGATAAAGTCTGTGAGGTTTTATCAATAAAAGATAAACAAAAAAAGCGAATTGCAAAAAATGGTTTATTAAAAATAGTTTTGGCTTGGATTGAAGAGAATCAAGAGACAGCAAAGAAAAAATTTGAAATTAGCTCAAAGGAAGTAATTGAAAAGCTAGAACAGATTGCTAATGAGATTTAAAACTCAATCAAATCCTAATTTACCTTTAATAGAGACGGCAGTAGGGGAAACCAAAATTTAGGATTAAAAATAAAAACAGTAAAAATTCCCAAAAACTCATTATTTTTGTAAAAAAATCATCAACACATTGACCGCAACAACGCTTCATAAAAACGAATTGGGCTACGGCTTTTACACTTACGCAGATATTGCGCAATTGTTGGGCTTGCCACGCGCCAAAGTGAATCGGTATTTAAGCCAGTATTGGGATGAACGTTTGGGTAAAACATTATTCAGCGATAGTTTTTCTTGGCAGACTCAGAATGATGTTAAAGCAGTCAATTTTTATGTTCTGATTGAATTGTACATCTGTTTTCAATTGCAGGAGTTAGGAGTGAATCCGAAACAAATTTTAAAAGCACGCGAAGCTATTACGAAGGATACTGGCCTAAATTATCCGTTTGCAACACAAGATATTTTGAGCGATGGACGCAAAATATTTTATCAATTAGATGATGCCATGGTAAATGCAGATGGCACAAGACAATCGAATTTAATAAAAATATTAAAAGCGTTTACGCAAAAAATTGATTTCAACGCTGGATTAGCTGAACGTTTTTATCCTTTACAAGATTCAAAAAACATTGTCATCGATCCACACCATCAATTTGGTCAACCTGTAATTTCAGGAACAAACATTAATGCAGAACTTATTTATTCGATGTTCAAAAGTGGGGAATCGGTTGAAACTTTATCTTTCCTATACGAGCTGAATATTTGTCAAGTAAACGATGCCATCAAATTTTATCAAAAAGCAGCCTAAGGGAGATGCAAAGTATTTATCTCGATGAGAATCTTTCGGAATATGTTGCCGAAGCACTCAACCAACTCAACAAAGGGTATTTTCCACAAATTACTGTTTATAGCACAAAACTTGAATTCGGGAAGGGTACTCCCGATGAATTTCTTATACCCAAAATTGGAGAAGAAGGTTCTGTTATGGTTACACGCGATTTCAATATCAAACGCACACAACTTCAATACGAACTCTGCAAAAAATCTAAAATTGGCTTATTCTTTTTATCTCCAACTAAAGGTTCTGAACGACATTGGGATATTGTAAAATTACTCATAAATCATTGGGAAGAAATTGTTAAAAAATCAGCGATAGAAAGCCATCCATTTGCTTTTAAAATTACAGCCAAAGGGAAGTTCTATAAATTGGAATAGCACTTCCGCAATATAAACATCAGTTTTAGAGTATTAAATTTTAACAACTAAACAATGAAAATTTACTACACAGCGCGGGAATCTTTCGAAAAAAAATCTGATCCGAAAGGTTGGGAATTTTATCAAAAGGGAAGCAGACTCAAACATTGCACTGAGATAGTGTCTGTAGATAGTTTGCTTAATAACTATTTAGTTGAGGCTGACTTGAATGACGGTAAAACTTATGATTATTTACTTTATTCTGAAAGGAATGATACAGGATTATATTATGATTTACAATTTGTTTTGCAAAATGTGTACGTTGAACATCCTTATAACTTAATGGCTTGTGTTGTAAATCCCGACCAAGATTGTTCGAAATTCAATATCGAAAACTTCGAGTTTGTGGGTTATGATTTACTCGATAAATCTTATGACATTAGCGCTCTCACTAATTGTGGTGGATTTCCTGAGACATTTTTACTAAGTGACCAAAATCAATATGGACTTATTGACGATTTTGAAAAAGCTTTCGATATAAAAAAACGGCTTTTAGAAAACAATCCACACGAGTTTCACGCCGATTGCAACGTCATCGCGCTATGGCGACACAAAACAATTGGTAGAATAAATTGACCAAGTGTTACAAGTTAAGGCTCATTCCGAAATAAAAAATGAAGGTTAAGCACGCTTTACTTCTTTAAAATTAAAAAATAGTTTTAATTTACAGTCTTTTTAAAGAACAGAGAATGTATGAAGCTTGGTAAGATGATAGATGTGTTAAGTGTAGGCGAATTAGTGATTGATTTAATGAGTACCGATTACGCCGAAAGCGTAGAAGCGGCTACAAATTTTAAACGGATGGCAGGTGGTAGCCCTGCCAATTTTGGAAGTAATTTAAAGCGCCTCGGCATGAATGCGCATTTAATTTCAGCGGTTGGGAACGATGCGTTCGGAAATTATTTGGTCAAACATGTCGAAAATTTGGGTTTAGAGACGCAGTATATTGCGCGCGTTGCAACACCAACAACCATTATTGTGGTGACAAAATCGAAACAAGTGAGCGATTTTGAAGCATATCGCGGCGCTGATGCAGAAATTTTACCTACGCATTTACCTGATGCGCTACTCGAACAAACAAGTGTTTTTCACACAACGTGTTTTGCTTTATCTAAAAATCCAGCACAGACAAGTATTCTCAATGCGGCTGCGCGCGCTAAACATTTTGGTGCGCAACTGAGTATAGATGTGAACTATGCGCAAAAACTTTGGACCGATACAGAACAAGCGCGTAATATTGTCGGATGGTTTGCCAATAATGGTGCGTTTATAAAATGCAGCGAAGTTGATTGGCAACGTTTGTATGGTTCGGAATTGAATAATGCGCCTTTAGCACTCGATTATTTCACTCAATTGGGAGCAAAAGAAGTTTGTATTACACTTGGTGATAAAGGTTGTTGGGCAACGGATGGCAAGAAATCTTTTTTCTTAGAAAGCCGACCCGTCGTTGTGAATGACACCACAGGTGCGGGCGATGCTTTTTGGAGCGGGTTCATTTGTGGCAGATTGAACAACAAGACTTTAGAAGAATCAATGCAAATGGGTCGTAGAATGGCAGAACTCAAGATTGAATCGAAAGAAGGTTTACCCAATGCGATTGATTTTGAATCACTACTTTTATGATATATTTCGCGCAAAGGCGCAAAATAAAACGCGCAAAGGCGCAAAGAATATTAGAATTTTGCGCCTTTGCGAATCTCTTTGCGCCTTTGCGCGAAAATTAATAACTACCAATTTTTTTAGAAATGGCAAATACAGCACACACTTTAGATCTACAGTCGCAAGCGATTAAAGACTCCAACAAGTCACAATTTTGGTATATCTGGAACATGAGTTTCGGATTTTTTGGCATTCAATTCGGTTGGGCATTGCAAATGGCTAACATGAGTTCTATCTACGAATATCTCGGTGCAAGTGCCGATGCTATTCCAGGTTTGTGGTTAGCAGCACCGCTTACGGGTTTGATTGTTCAACCGATTATTGGTTATATGAGCGATAATACTTGGAATAAATACGGCAGAAGAAAACCGTATTTTATGGTCGGTGCTATACTTGCCTCGCTCGCTTTATTTGCGATGCCGAATGTCAGCACACTTTGGATGGCAGCAGGTTTATTATGGATTCTCGATGCCTCGATCAATATTTCGATGGAGCCTTTTCGCGCTTTCATAGCAGATTTATTACCCCACCGTTTGCAAACACGCGGATATGCGATGCAAACCGTTTTCATTGGCGCAGGCGCAGTCATTGCATCATCACTTCCTTGGATTTTTACGAATCTTTTCGGTATGAAATCGGGCGCAGGTGCAAATGGTATTCCGCAAAACGTGGTGCTTTCATTTTATTTGGGTGGTATTTTCTTTTTTTGTGCCGTACTCTATACTGTTTTAACAACCAAAGAAATTCCGCCGAGTGCTGAAGAGTTGGCTAAGATGCAAGAAGCTAAAAATAGCGGTGTCTCATTGCTATCAAAAATTATTACTGGCGCAAAAGAAATTTTTCATTTGGTGCGCACTATGCCTAAAGTGATGGCACAACTCTCGCTCGTTCAGTTTTTTACTTGGCCCGGATTGTTCTTGATGTGGTTCTTTTTTGGAACTGCTGTTGCGCGCAATATTTTAGGTGCGACAGATACAGCTTCGGCTTTGTATAAAGAAGGCATTGAATGGGGTGGATTGTGTTTCGCATTTTATTCACTCGTTACTTTTGGTTTTGCATTTTTACTACCAAATATCGCCCACGCAATCGGCAAAAAATGGACACACGCCGTCTGCTTAACTATTGGTGGCATCGGTCTCATTTCAACGGGTTTTATTCACACTAAAATCGGTTTGTTTTTCCCGATGACGTGTGTGGGTATTGCGTGGGCTTCTATTTTGAGTATGCCGTATTCTATTTTGGTTAAACACTTGCCGAAAAAGAATTTGGGCTTGTACGTCGGTATTTTCAATTTCTTTATCGTACTTCCTGAAATTCTCGCAGCTTTGTTTTTTGGTTCAATCCTAAAAAATTTCTTGAATGATAATCGTTTAAGTGCCGTGATGTTAGGTGGTGGCGTTTTGCTTTTTGCTGCTGTTTTGACGACGTTTGTGAAAGATGAAGAGGTGTAGTGACGCCATGTTGATGTCTCTACCGTTGGTATATTGCATTCCATTAAAAAACTTATTTTTTCATAAAAGAATGAAAAAATGGTTACGCAAGAGGCTACAATGGTATCGCTATTTTGGCTGAACTGGGTAAAAAGATTTTAGGTTTGGAGAAATATTAATGGAAACCTAAAATCATTTTGAAAGCATAATTGTAACTTTTATTGTTACGTTTATTCGAATCAATTGTACTTGTAAAACGTAAATTTTTTTGTTACGTTTATGCGAATCTATTATCTTTGCGAGAAAAACGCACCCAAATTTTGTGTAAGCGATAAATTGGAGAACCACCTTATTGAGCCTCAATTAATTAATTTCAAAGCTGGCATAACATACCCTAAGGTTAAAATTATAATTGGCAAAAACACCAAACCGAGAATTCCACCAAAATACAAACCCAAAAATTTAGCCGCAAAAGCGATAATCATAACAGGTATAAATAACCGTGTGCCGCGTTTTATGAGGGGTGCTGACACCAACATTTCGACGCAATAAATATAAAAACAATAGAAAACTGTTTGAAGCGCAATGATACATTTCCATTCAGTGTTCCAAAAATTGGGTTTTTGAAGCCAAAGGTGTGTGAAAAAGTTGACACCTAAGAAAACAAAAAGAATAACTATAATCGAATAAACCGAGATTAACCAAAGATTTTGCTTTCTCAATTTGTCTAAAAGGGATTTGTTTTCATGAATCATTGCTTCATTAAACATGCTAAAAATCGCGCTCGAAAAAACAACTGCGGGCATACTCAATAAAGTGCTCACTTTCGATGCCAAAGCATATTGCGTCACCTGTTCGAAACCCAAAGCCTGAGCTATAAATACATTATCACTCCAAAACATCAGCACTGTAAGGAGTTGAATACCGCTATAACGCAAGCCTGTGGGGAGTAAATTTTTCAAAGCAGAAAAATCAAAATCACGCAAACTTATTTTTCGAATCGCTTGAATTTCTGGAATTTGAAACGCCTTGCAGTTGATGTACATAAAAGCCAATGTACTGATACCAAACTGCGCGAAAATAATCCAAGTAATTTGCCACCGCGCTTGTACAAAATAAATGGTCAGTAAGAGCGAAACAAAACTTGCCACTGACAATGCTATATGGGTTATGTATTTTTTATGTACCGCACTGACAAATCGGACGCCCACATCAAGCGGTAGTTCTATGGTTATAATACCTACAATGAGTAAAAATATGCCGCGCCAAGTGTTTAAATCAATATGGGGGGAAGCGTTATTGCTAAATACAGAGAATTTGGAGATAAAAAAATTAGAATAACTAAAAACTGCTGCAAGCAGAAACAAAAATAAAGCAATAAACGCATTGAAAATGAGTACAGATGTAAACGCTTGGCGTAAAACTGTTTCATTTTTTTTTAAATTGGGAAACTCTGTTTGAAGACTAAAATTTACGCCCAAACTCGATTGGTTCAAATAGAAAAATAATACGATTAATGTATTTAATGCACCAAAAACTTCGCTCCCTAAATAATTTAATAGCAGTGGGACAGATTCAAACGCTACAAACACACTTATTAATCGGAAGGAAATTCCAGTCAAAAAAGTTCGCGATGCGGCGAGTTGGGAAGCGTTGAGATTGTATAAAAACTTCAAATTAGAACAAATATGTTATGCTCTCGTAATCACGCAAAAAAGTATTACTAAGTTGCATTTTCACTTTTTTGAGCGTAAATTTTCGGTCATTTTAATTCAATGTTTCAAATTTTCAATAAAAATGCGTTACTTCGCGGTGTTTTTTGGAGTTGTTTTGAAATTTAAACTTAGTGCAATTGTTCTCCTATAATAATTTTGAACCACAAAAGGCGTAAAAGGCGCATTTATCGTAATTGTTCAGGTACGACAAATTTCCCGCAGATAAACACCTGAATACTTACTATTTATTTAAAATTATTTCTCATTTTAAAAACCACTATGTCACGCAGCAGATTTTTAAGTTTGAATTTAATTTTCTTAGGATTAATACTAAGTGCCAGTGCTTGTAAAAACAATACAGCGGAAAAAAATAATGGTTTGCAAGAAGTGCACGTTGATGCGAATCATAAAAATTCGGAGATTATTCGGATGCCGATTTCGGCTCAGAGTTCGGGTGATACGGTAAATATTGCAAAGATTCAAATCGAAGAACCTATTTATAATTTTGGCGAAACGAAAAAAGGGACACCTGTAAAGCATACGTTTAAATTCAAAAATATTGGCAAAGCGCCACTTTATATCGTCGATGTGCGTACAACTTGCGGTTGCACAGTGCCGAGCTGGTCAAAAAAAGTGATTGAACCCAATGCGAGCGATGAATTAGCGGTGCAGTTCAATACCGAAAATGCGACCGATAAACAAGTTAAAAAAATTACCATTATTGCCAACACTTTTCCAGCAGAGACGGTGATGACATTAATTGGGGTTGTGAAAGAATGACTCGAAAAAACCTCGTAGGTTTTAAAAACCTACGAGGTTTAACGAAAAATATTATTACATTACAAAACATAGGAACAATGGAAAATGCAGAATGGTTAGAAAAACTATTCCCGACAGAGGAAGCGATACCCGAAGCGTATCGTTTTACAACACCCGTTCATACCAAGAAATACCTAATTGGCGGAGAAATGCGCGATTGGAACGGCGCGATGCAGGATGTTGAATCGCCTATTTACATCGATGCTAAAGGCGAACACGTCAAACAATTTCTCGGAAGTTATCCGCTCATCGGTAAAACAGAAGCGGTTGAAGCACTTGCATCTGCTGAAAAAGCCTATAACAATGGTCGAGGTGAATGGCCTACAATGAGTATTGAAAGTAGAATTGCTTGTGTTGAAGCGTTCGTCAAGAAAATGATAACCTTCAGAAGCCACGTTATTAATTTATTGATGTGGGAAATAGGCAAAAGCCTTCCTGATTCTGAAAAAGAATTTGATAGAACGGTTGATTATATTTATGCTACTATCGAAGATCTAAAAATTCTCGATAGAAAAAGCAGTGGTTTTGTTATCGAAGGAGGAGTTATTGGTCAAATTCGCCGTTCGCCGTTAGGAATCGTTTTGTGCATGGGACCGTTCAATTACCCTTTGAACGAAACGTTCACCATTTTTATTCCTGCTTTGATAATGGGTAATGTGATATTATTCAAACCACCGCGTCAAGGCATATTGTTGCACGATATTTTCCAAGAAGCGTATCGCGATTGTTTCCCCGCGGGCGTTGTGAATTATTTATATGGTCGCGGCAGTGTAGTTGTTCCGCCATTGATGGAATCGGGCAAAATTGATGTTTTAACATTGATTGGTTCGAGTAAAATGGCAGACCGTTTACAGAAATCGCATCCGAAAGTCAATCGTTTGCGCTCTGTTTTGGGATTAGATGCTAAGAATGCAGCCATTATTTTAAAAGATGCCGACTTAGATGCAGCCGTAAAAGAAATTGTACTCGGTTCGCTGTCATTTAACGGACAAAGATGTACGGCAATAAAAATCATATTGGTGCATCAAAGTTTGGTGGAAGCGTTTATTCAAAAACTCGACGTTGCCATTCAACAACTCAAAATCGGTATGCCGTGGGAAAAAGGCGTTCAAATTACACCCGTTGCTGAACCAGAAAAACCAGCGTATTTGCAAGAATGTATTGATGATGCCATTGCGAAAGGTGCGAAAATAATGAATAAACAAGGTGGTGAGCAGGCTTTATCGTTTGTATTCCCTACGGTTGTTTATCCTGTAAAACTAGGTATGACTTTGTATTCTGAAGAACAATTCGGACCCGTTATTCCTGTTGCCGCTTTCGAAGATTTGAACGAACCTGTCGATTATCTCATTCAATCGAATCATGGACAGCAAGTGTCTGTGTTTGGAACGAATGCGAAAGATTTGGCGCATATCATGGATTTTTTAGTGAACCAAGTAGCACGTGTCAACATCAATGCGCAATGTCAACGCGGACCCGATGTGTTTCCGTTTACAGGTAGAAAAGATTCTGCCGCAGGCACACTTTCTGTACACGACGCTATCCGCAGTTTTTCGATTCGCTCTATTGTGGCTACAAAAAATAGCCCTGCCGATAAAGCTTTATTCAATGAAATTGTGCGCGACGATTTATCGCACTTTTTATCGACAAGGTTCATCTTTTAAACAGCTTCTAAGATTTTGACACAATCCTTGTGGGGAAATATTAAACATCCCGAAATTTACAATATTGTAAATTCGGGATGTTTCATGTCTTGTTAAAATCGTAAATATTCAGAACAACAGTCTTATCTTTTTAAAATCCATGTTATACAACTATCTATCCAATTAACATCGCTTGTTGAATTGTACATGCCGTAACCATGCCCGCCTTTAGCATAAAAGAATGATTCGACGGGGACTTTATTTTTTTGTAATGCAGCGATGAACAACAATGAATTTTGAATAGGCACCGTTTTGTCATCCACTGAATGCGTAATAAAAGTGGGTGGTGTATTTGCCGTAACATGCAGTTCGTTAGAGTATTCAATAACTTTTTCTGGCGAAACTACGGCTTTTTTTAATTCACTCGCGTTGGAAAGAATTTTATTGACTTCAGGGTAAGCTAAATCGCCACTGATTAAATTATAGCGCGAAGCCAAATGCACAATACTATCGGCAAAACTGATAACGGGATAATTTAAAATCAAAAAATCAGGTCGCAGACTGATATGGGTGGGATTGTCAATTTTTTCTTTTAAAAAATGTGTGCCCGCCGTTGAAGCAACATGACCACCAGCTGAATTTCCAAGAATGCCAACTTTTTTAGGATTGATATTCCATACTTTAGCATTCATACGTACCAATTGAATAGCGCGTTGGGCATCTTGCAGTGGCACAATGTCTTTATTATCCACAAACTGACCTTTGGGTAATCGGTATTTTAAAACAATGCCGACTATGCCATGTTCATTTAATTTTTTAGCAATATCATATCCTTCATGGTCGATAGCGAGACCATTATAACCTCCTCCCGGACAAATAATAACGGCAGGACGTAGACACGTTGCATGCAACTCTACTTTATTTTTATCCAGCAGAAATACCGTTATTTCGGGTTTTGCAACCCGTGTAATAGAATGTGTTTTGCCACCAACTCTCAGAACAATTGTATCCGTTAGCCCAGGAATATCTTTAGAATTCGGCGGAAGTCCATCGTAGAGGGACATTACAATTTGAGCTATTAGCATCTGATGAATACAAACCGTTAGAATTGTAAGGAGATATTTCATTTTTAAGCGTTGAAGACGGGAAAATCAAATTCAAACCTAAGATTCTAAATTTAGGTTTGAATTTGATTTTTGATTTTTGATTTTTCTACTCTTTTATTCTAATAGCTTTTACACTGAACATGTTAAACATAGTGCCAGCAGCATTGTCATTATCTTTTTTGGCTAAAGTCATCGTCAAGTCATAGCCTTGAGCAGAGAAGGCAAAATCCATAGTGCTATCAGTAGCAACTATATCGGTTAAAGGAATTGCAACACCAGTTTCTTTGCTTTCTATTCTACCAACCATAATGTCTTTGTTAGTAGCAGAATCTTTTTTCATTTCAAACACTGTAGGCATGTGTGTATCGCCCTGTGGTAAACCCAGAACTAATACATCCCACTTGCCCAGAAAAAAAGTAGATGGCTTTATCGCCGCAGCTGATGTTGGCGCTGGGGCAGTAGCTTTTGCAGGTTGCACTGCTGGCGATGTAGGCGCTGTTGTGCCTTGAGCTAATAAATTGAAATTGACAAACATCGCAAAAATGGATGTTGTTAAGAATACTGAGAATTTAAAACGCTTCATAAAATTTTTGAATTTAGAATACGGTTAATTAAGTAAGGTGAATTAAAATGGTAAAACGCATAAAGTTAAAAAGAATTTTCAGGTTATAATAATGAACTTGCTTAAACTTATTTCTTTGGGCAATAAATGGTTGTTTTGTCTGGAAAACAAAATGTATAAACAAGTTCAATCTAAAAAAATAACGTAATTATTTATCTAAAGCTAAAATGTGATCCAAATTTCCCGCCCCTAAACGGTAGGAAGGAAATTTGGTTAACACCTAAGTTGTCACATTCAATTACCAGTGTAAGAAGCTGTTTATATTTTTCTAATTCCAAAAAGTATAGCTTCTATGTTTTAATCAAAAATAGTATAATCTTGCAGAAATAGTACGTCTCAAAAAGGCAAATAAAAATTTAAAATTTATTTAAATCTCGATTTATTAAGCACTTTTTTATTGAATATGCAATGCAAAGTAATGAACAAAATTTCTATTGAAACTTATAGAATTTGAATTTTGTTTTATACTTTTTGAGAATTACAAGGTCTCGAACTCATGGATTTAGAAAAGATGGTTTAACTTCGCTATGCTGAAGTCTTCGATTTATCAAAATGGAGCTATATAGAAAATATTTTACGGAGGAACAACTACACGCTTTTGGCGTAATGCAACTCAATTGGGGTGTAAATGTTTTGACTATTGGGCATTACGTGCATGCATCTTCAACACCCTATCCCGATTCGAAGCATCCACAATCGTATATTTTTAGCTGGAATTCAGGACGTGTTTTATCGGAATACCAAATTCTTTACATCGCTAAAGGAAAAGGCGTTTTAGAGATTCGCGATTCTGCACCTATCATTATTGAAGAAGGAACTATTTTTTTACTTTTCCCAGGAGTTTGGCATCGGTATAAACCACTGTTCGATACAGGTTGGGAAGAATTTTGGGTGGGCTTTAATGGCAGCTATGTCGATTATTTAATGCAGCAAGATTGTTTCAATCCTCAAAACCCGATTATAAAAGTGGGGTTTAACAGCGAAATTCTAAACATATTCTTGCGCCTTATTGCTGTTTCGAAACAAGAAAATCTCGTTTTTTCACAGATGGCTTCTTGCTTTGTCATTCAACTTTTAGGCTTAGTAAATGCTTCGGCTTTAATGATTGATGCCAATAAATCGCGACAAGAACAAATTATTCAAGCCATACAATATAAACTCATCGAAAATTGGGATAAAGACCTCAATTTTGAACTCATCGCAACCGAAAATAATATCTCCTACGATTGGTTCAGAAAAGCATTTAAAAATGTTGTAGGTGTTTCGCCAGGGCAATATGTTTTAAATATCAAAATCCAGAAAGCCGCACAAATGCTGCAAGAAACTAATTTAACCATTTCGGAAATTGCCACTAAAACAGGTTTCGAAAACGAGTTTTATTTCTCGCGCATTTTTAAAAGTAAAATGAATACAACAGCAGGGAGTTATAGGAAGAAAAATAATTAATTTTTAAACCGCCACCGCTTCACCATACATCTCAGCGCGCAATTGTTTTATTCTTGGACTGTGAATATATTCACCATACGTCATTAATTGATCAATCATGCCACTTGGCGTGAGTTCAACAATGCGATTAGCAACAGTATCGAGAATTTGATAATCGTGACTGCAAAAAATCATGCTACCTTTAAATTCTGTCATGCCGTTGTTGAGCGCTGTGATACTTTCCAAATCTAAATGGTTAGTAGGCTCATCGAGAATGAGGAAGTTCGGATTTGCGAGCATAGTTTTCGAGAGCATACAACGCACTTTTTCACCTCCAGAAAGTACAGACGCTTTTTTGAAAACTTCTTCGCCACTAAAAAGCATACGACCTAAAAATCCGCGCACAAACGATTCATCTTTATCTGTTGAGTATTCGCGCAACCAATCAACGAGCGTAATATCGTCTTCTTTTTTGAAAAACTTGGTGTTATCGTTCGGCAAATACTGATACGAAATGGTTTGACCGTAACTGAAAGTGCCCGTGAAATCTTTATCTTCACCGGAAATAATATTAAAGAAGGCAGTTTGTGCGCCACTATCGCGACTGATAATCGCCATTTTTTCGCCTTTATTAAATCTGAAACTCACGTTTTGGAAATAATAACCACCATCAGGATGTGCTTTTGTGAGGTTCTCGCATTCAAAAATCACATCGCCGGGTTCGCGTTCTGGTTTGAAATTGATGAACGGATAACGACGGCTCGATGGGCGAATTTCGTCTATATTTAATTTTTCGAGTGCTTTTTTACGACTGGTTGCTTGTCGCGATTTAGACGCATTCGCCGAGAAGCGCGCAATAAAGTCCATCATTTCAGCGCGTTTCGTTTCTATTTTTTTGTTCTTATCCGATATTTGGCGCGAAAGCAACTGGCTCGTTTCATACCAGAAAGTGTAGTTTCCGCTATACATGCGCACTTTGCCAAAATCGACATCGACCACGTGCGTGCACACCATATCTAAAAAGTGACGGTCGTGCGAAACAACAATCACGATGTTTTCATAATCGGCTAAAAAGTTACATAGCCATTCGGTTGTTTCAGCATCTAAATCGTTCGTCGGCTCATCCATGACTAAAATATCAGGATTGCCAAACAATGCCTGTGCTAACAAAACTTTAATTTTTTCAGGGCTGGTTAAATCTTTAAGTAAAGTATAATGCTTCGATTCCTCGATACCCAAATTACTCAAAAGCTCTGCCGCATCGCTTTCAGCTTGCCAACCGTTCATCTCAGCAAACTCGCCTTCCAAATCACCTGCGCGCATCGAATCTTCATCCGTCGGATTTTCCATCGCGTAAATGGCATCCTTCTCTTTCATAATATCGTACAAATGCTTGTAACCCATCATAACCGTATCTAAAACAGGAAACTCGTCAAAAGCAAAGTGATTTTGCGTCAGAATAGCCATGCGATCGGTTTTATCAATCGACACTTCACCGCGCGTTGGCTCTAATTCGCCAGAAAGTATTTTCAAAAAAGTAGATTTACCCGCACCATTAGCACCAATAACGCCATAGCAATTTCCTTTAGTGAACTTCAGATTCACTTCGTCGAAAAGCACGCGTTTACCAAATTGAATGGCGAGATTATTGACAGTAAGCATAAAATATTCAATTATTTGCCCGAGAATGAATTTAGGCGGTGCAAAATTACAAAAAAATTGCGAGGGTTGGAATATAAGTGAAAAAATATTTTATGTAAGTGAGGGAAGTTCTCACAGTCAGGTGATATTTGTTTTTTGGGAATCGAAAAACAGTGAGATTGATGTAGATTTGAGTAGGCTCATTATTCAGTGCTTTTAATGATTTTACCCACTTTGCTATGTATTTTAAAGTGATCCTTTAGAATAATGGTATTTATTCTAAATTTTATTTTAATTACTATCGTTTTTTCGCAAACTAAATTTGGGACTGAAGGTAAAATCTATTTTGTGCCAATTTTTTGAGCAGGTGAAGTTTGTGCGCACACAAATAAAAACGGCTGCTACAACGAAGTGACAACCGTTTTTTTTATTCTACAATTATTCTCGAAAACTACTTGGTAGTAGCTGCATGCGAAATTGTTTGTGCCGGCACTTCAATAGGCGTAACGCTACTCATTTTAGAATGCGAATTTTTGTAACGCATTCCTAAAATTGGTGCAATAGCCAAAGCCACCAAACAAGAAAGTTTAATTAAAATATTCATTGATGGACCAGAAGTATCTTTGAACGGGTCTCCAACAGTATCGCCGATAACAGATGCTTTATGCGCATCAGAACCTTTGAAAGTCATAACGCCATTAATGAGCACACCTTTTTCGAAAGATTTTTTCGCGTTATCCCACGCACCACCTGCATTCGATTGGAAAATTGCCCACATCACACCAGAAACTGTTACACCTGCTAAATAACCTCCGAGTGGTTCAGCACCCATGATGAAACCAATAAGCAATGGCGAAACAATGGTGATAGCACCAGGCATAATCATTTCGCGAAGAGCTGCTTTGGTAGAAATTTCTACGCATTTCTGATAATCCGGTTTGCCTGTGCCTTCCATAATACCCGGAATTTCGCGGAACTGACGACGCACTTCATTCACCATATCCATGGCTGCACGACCTACCGCGTTCATCGCAAACGCAGAAAACACAACGGGTACCATGCCACCAATAAATAAAGCGGCTAAAACATCCGCTTTGAAAATATTGATACCTTCAATGCCAGTGAATTTTACATACGCTGCAAATAAACCGAGTGCTGTTAAAGCAGCAGATGCTATCGCAAAACCTTTACCGATAGCTGCAGTTGTGTTACCCACCGAATCGAGAACGTCTGTGCGCTCGCGCACTTCTTTAGGCAATTCAGACATTTCAGCAATACCGCCCGCATTATCGGAAATCGGTCCAAAAGCATCAATAGCCAATTGTAAAGCAGTTGTAGCCATCATTGCTGATGCTGCAATAGCCACACCATAAAATCCAGCAAGTGAATACGCACCCCAAATAGCAGCTGCAAAAAGCAAGACAGGATAAGCGGTTGAAATCATACCAACACCCAAGCCTGCAATGATGTTTGTACCTGGACCCGTTGACGAGCGTTGAACTATATCTAAAACAGGTCTTTTACCCAGACCTGTATAATATTCAGTAATTGATGCAATAGCAGTACCAACCGCTAAACCCACCAAGACAGCAAAATAAACTTGTGTGCTCGTAACTTGTAGTGGCAAAGGCTCACCAAAGAAACGCATGTTAATCGTTTCAGGCAAAAACCATTTAATGATAGGATAACAACAAACGGCTGTTAAACCCATTGATATCCAGTTACCCATATTGAGTGCGCGTTGCACTGCATCTGTAGAAACATTTGAATCGCTTACTTTAACGAAGAAAGTACCGATAATTGAAAATATAATACCGATACCAGCTATGAAAATCGGTAACACAATGGGTCCTATTCCGCCAAACGCATCCGTGAAACCTGGATTGTCAGAAATTAAATAGTTACCCAATACCATTGAAGCTAAAACAGTTGCAACATACGAACCAAATAAATCGGCACCCATACCTGCAACGTCACCCACGTTATCACCCACGTTATCGGCAATAGTCGCTGGATTTCTCGGATCATCTTCCGGAATTCCTGCTTCAACTTTACCCACTAAATCAGCGCCAACATCGGCAGCTTTGGTATAAATACCACCACCAACACGCGCAAATAGTGCAATCGATTCTGCACCGATTGAAAAACCTGCGAGTACTTCTAAAACTTTTTCCATAGCGTGTGTGCCGTTGCCCGAACCACCCATGAAAATATTGTAGAACACAATGAACAAAACGCTCAAACCAATAACGGCTAAGCCTGCTACACCAAGTCCCATGACAGTGCCGCCACGAAACGACACGTCGAGTGCATTTTTCAAACTCGAACGCGCAGCTTGTGTTGTGCGCACGTTGGCTTTGGTAGCAATACGCATACCTAAGTTACCTGCTACTGCCGAAAACACAGCGCCGATAACAAAAGCCACAGAAATTAATAAACTTGAATTTTCTACGAGCGTAGATTGAAAACCGAGTAACGCAGCCGCTACTACAACAAAAATACCGAGCACTCTGTACTCAGCATTTAAAAAGGCAAGAGCACCTTCGTTTATGGCGTTAGCGATAAATTGCATTTTATCGTTACCTGCATCTTGCTTAGTTACCCATTGCCATAGGTAAGCCATGTAAATTAAACCTACCACACCAAAAAGTGGTATCCAATAAAGTAAATGTTCCATTATAAAATCGTTAGTTTTTCAGCCCTGACTGAGAGAAATTTATTGCTTGAATTTTTAAAACATGCAAAACTACTTTTTATTGGTGTCTTATCAAAAACTTGCTTCATTTTTTAAGTAATTTAGCGCAAAGATTGCCATAAAATAAAAAAAGCGGTACATTGTACCGCTGATTTTAATAGTGTCGTTAGTGTTGTCTCTAATAAAAAAAATAAAAATTGTAGGGGGCGCTTGCTAATAGTGTTGTTGTTTGTTTTTTTAGTGCTGTTTTTTAGTGTTTGTTTTTGATTTAAAAAAAAGGGGGTGGAAAATAAGTGTGTTGGTTAATTAATTGTAAGTGTTTGTTTTTGCCAAAGTTTGTTTTGTGTTTTAAAAATGTTTGTTTTGTGTTTGAACTCGAATTTGTTATTTGTTTTTGTATGTGTGTTTTGTTCCTTATAAAAGCGTTTATTTATTATCTTGTCCTATTAACTTCGTAATTATGATACAAAGATAGGTAGAAAAGATTCACGCGTCAAGAGTTAAAATTAACAGTTCAATTATCGCATACGTGTTAATAAGTGTTTTTCAACACTTTATACGCGTATTCAAATAAATAATAATTTTAAAAATACATTGTCACAATGCCTTAATAAAACAAAAAACTACCTAAAAATCAAACTGAATATAGTTTTATAGATGTTTCTATGTGAAACAATCATGTCAAAATTTTAATTTTTTGATAGGTAAAAAGAGAGGAATTGAAATTATCAATGCATTTTCTGTAGTAGGTATGAATGAATGAGTAGTTAAATAGCCTCAATAACAAATCGTTAAGCATTGAAACTATTGACTTGAATTATGTGACATAGTATATTTGTATCGTCAGAATAAAAAGCTTTTAAAGCATCATAATACACCTATTTAAAGTTTCTTCCCATGAGACAAACACTACGCCTTTTGTTCTCGCGTGCGGTTCTTATTTCAGTCATTTATTTTTGTGTCGGCACTTCAGTTTCGAAGGCGCAATGCACTTCGCCCGATACCATTAAACCACATGTGCGTTGTAAAAATATAACCGTGTATTTAGATTCGACGGGCAACGTCGGCATTAATCCGTTGAGTATTGATAATTTTTCTTACGATAATTGCTACGAAATAATTATTAGCATTTCACACTCGTGCTTTACTTGTGCGGATATAGGTAATAAATCAACTACTTTATTTGTGAGTGATGCATCTGGCAATAAATCGAGTTGCACATCCATAGTGACAGTTTTCGATACTATGAAACCAAGACTGACACTAAAAAATATTACAACTTTTTTTTTAGATGCAACAGGTAAAAAGACCGTCAATTTTACTGACGTCGCGACTATAAAAGAAAATTGCGACAGTGTTAAACGCACCGTGGGTATTCGCAAAGCGATTGTATCTACAGTTTTTCCTACAACGCAAGCACTCAATTTCACTTGTTCCGATACAGGTTATCAGAAAATAGAACTCTTTGCTAAAGATTCATCGGGCAATCAAATTTCTAAACCGATGACAATTCTCATTAAAGATACCTTCAGAACTTGTTCACCCAAACCCATTCAAAATATTGCTATAAGTGGCACTATTCGGAACGCAAATGGCGTTGCGGTTGAAACCAACGTCGTTTTAACAAACACAGCAATCAATGTTTCTCAAAATCAGAGGGGCAGCGATTTTAACTTCACCAACTTAACATCTGGCGCTAATTTTAACGTAACTGCTTCGCGCGATAGCGATTGGACAAACGGCGTAACTACATACGACATTGCTTTACTTAGCCGACATATTCTGGGTATTGAAACTTTTACCAGCCCTTATTCGCTCATTGCAGCCGATGTCAATCGCGATGGCACTATAGATGCGCTCGATTTATTGCTTATTCGCAGATTGGTTCTGCATTTAGATTCTAAATTCGAAGGCAACACTTCTTGGCGATTTATTCCGCAAACAGTGCCTGTTTTGTCATCTCCCAATTTTCCGCTGGGCACTATTTCTGAAAATTTACAATACAATGCGCTCATTCAAAACATAACTAATGCCAATTTCATTGCCGTCAAAATTGGCGATGTGAATAATTCGGCACAGACTACTTTGAACTTCAATTCAACAATTCCAATTAAAAAATAAGGTAACTATTCAGCTAAAGTTGAAATGCTTATCAATGGAAACGCGGATTTAACGGATTTAGCGGATGAACACAGATTTCTTACTGTTTTGAAATTTTAAAGATTAAAAAAATCTGTGAAAATCCGCTAAATCCGTGTCATCTGCGTTTCCATTATCGCGAAATTCAGCTTCAGCTGAATACTTACAAAATAAGATACATCATTTTGGTAACAACATAATAATATTACTCACTGCTCGCTCACCTTGATGGTCGAATTTTTTATTATCGCACGGCATATTAACCACCCCATTTTCAGGTGCGCCGTTTACAAACAGCGTAGTAGAGCCGCCGCCATCTAAATTGATACCATCAGTGCATCCGAGCCATTGCATAATAGTCGTAAATTCATCAAGGTTCACACCATACGAATCAGTTGTCCTACCATCAATAGTGATTAAAATTGTTTCCGAATCAGTAAAGCACACGCCGCTTCTGGGGTGTCTGTTTTTATTGAAAGGTGATACAGATAAATCGTTTTTCCTCCCGTTTTGAATCAACCATGGTCCCGTAACCATAACATCGGTGAATGCCGTAAATGATTTTTGCCAATTTACATCTACTGAATCGCGCGCATGAATAATTTGAGGAACATTATTTTGGAAAACCAAAGCCGATTGTTGGTGTTCGGGCAGTTTAATACCAGTGTTTCTCGACGTATCAAAAATTTGATTGTTTATTTTTATAAAATCGACCGCGCCGCCTTTTTTGACATCGAAAAAAGAACCGTTGATGGCTGCTAAAGCTCCGTACCTTTTTGCCAAGGTGCTGGTTTTAATGAGCGAATCGTAATCAGTGCCCAATACCCAACGCATGCCAACCGCATTTTTAGCAACGCGAATAATATTGATGTTTTCTTTTGCATTAAAAAAAGCTGAATCTTGGAAATGAAAATGCTGGTATTTTACGCCAGGTTGAATTATTTGCGTTTCGAAAGGTGCATTTGCCAAAGCCAGCGAATCGGCTTGTTTCTGTGCCGAACAAGTAAAACAAGAAAAGATTAAAAGTAGCGCCGCTAAAATTTTCATAGCTGTGAATTTGGGAATAAATTTACGATTTGAAATTCGAATTTTTTACGCAAAGCCGCAAAGAAGCTCGCAAAGTTATTTTTTGCGCCTTGGCGAACTTCTTTGCGCTTTTGCGCGAAAAAAATCCAGACTATGACAAAAAAATTCCCTTTAATAGAATGTGTACCGAATTTTTCGGAAGGGCGCGATAAAAATGTGATTGATGCTATCGTAAAATCCATAAAATTAGTACACGGCGTAAAAGTTTTACACGTCGATATGGGTTTCGATGCGCACCGAACCGTCGTAACGTTTGTCGGCGCACCCGATAAAGTGTGTGAAGCAGCCTATCAAGCTATTAAGACAGCAAGCGAACTTATAGATATGCGCCATCATAAGGGCATTCACCCGCGCATCGGCGCTATCGATGTTTGTCCATTAGTTCCTATCAGAGATATTACTTTAGAGGAAACTGCAGAATATGCGCGCCAATTAGGTCAGCGCGTGGGCGATAATTTGCACATTCCTGTTTATTTATACGAAGCAGCCGCAACTGCCAATTACCGAAAAAACTTAGCCGATATTCGCAAACCGCAATACGAAGGTTTAGAGCGAATGCTGACTGACCCAAAATGGCTGCCCGATTTTTACTCGCATTATAATTCACGCAGTGGCGCAACCGTCATCGGCGCGCGCCCGTTTCTCATCGCCTTCAATGTGAATTTAAATACCACTGACGTAAGTATTGCGAAAAAATTAGCGGCTATGGTGCGCGAAAAACCATCGAAGGAAAATCCGAGTGGTGGGTTATTAACGGTTAAAGCTATCGGTTGGTTTGTTAAAGAATACAATTGCGCGCAAGTGTCGATGAATTTAGTGGATTATAATGTAACACCGCCTTCGTTAGTGTATAAAGTTTTAAAAAAATTGGCACCTAAAGTTGGAACTAAAGTTACAGGTTCAGAACTAATTGGTTTAATTCCTCAGGAACCATTACTGACTGCTGCTTTAATGCAAAACAAAGAAAAAAAGCAATCGATATTCAAGTTTGTTGTACTAACTAATTTAGAAAAACTCAATTGGGGTGTTGAATATTTAGGCTTGAACGCACTTGGAAAATTTGATGTGAAGAAGCGGGTGATTGAGTATTTATTGTGAAAATTTCACGCAAACAAAAACTATTTGCCAATAAATTTCGTTTTTTAAATAATTTATTTTATTTTTGAGTGAAAATTTCACGTTATGCTAATTCGCTTTGTAGTAAAAAACCTTTTTTCTTTTGGTGAAGAAACAGAATTTAATCTTTTATCCAATAAAAGTTTAAAAACACTTCAACACCACAAGTATAAGAACAATGGAATTGAGCTTCTGAAAATGAGTTCTATATACGGCGCTAACGGCGCAGGTAAATCGAATTTGATTAAGGCAATTGCTTTGATGAAACTTATTGTTACTCAAAATAAACCTGTTTCAATTATTGATCAATATTCTTTTAAATTAAAAGATGAAAAAGATGAAACTAGCACATTACTAGCCATTGAATTTATTGAAGAAAATATACCTTTCTATTATGCTCTCGAAATAGATAAAGGTGTCGTTTTAACTGAAGAACTTTATGAATCTGGGTTAGGATTAAAAAAAGATATTCTTATTTTTGAAAGAAAAACAAATTTTGAAGGAGTAACCAGTATTCAATTTTCGGATGAATTTGAAAAAGATGAAAAAAGTTCCGTTTATAAATCTGTTCTATTAGAATCTTTTGTAAAATCTAATGAAACCCTATTACAATTACTTTCAAAAAGAGAGAATATTTTTTTACAAAGCGTCATAAAAGCCTTTTCATGGTTTTATTTCAGGCTTCAAATACTAAGTCCAAATAGCAAAACATCAATCATTCAAAATCTCGAATCTAATTTAGAATTCAAAGTATTTGCAGAAAAATTTATGCGCGCTATCAAAGTTGGCATAACTGGTATGGATATTCAAGTAGAAAAATTAATTAATTCAGAGCTGGAAAATACAGATTTCCATTTAGAATTGGGAGAATCACCTATGAGGATGATTGGGTTTTCGAAAGTTGAAGAAATTATGCTGGCTAAAGATTTGAATGGTTCTTCTTACTTTAAGAGAATAAGGTTTCAAAAACTAGGAAAAAATAATTCTTCTATTGATTTCTTTACAGAAGATGAATCGGAAGGAACAATTAGAATGTTAGATCTATCGCCAGCTTTTTTCAATGCAACTCTTAACTCAAACGTAATTTTAATAGACGAAATCGAACACAGTATTCACCCATTACTCATTAAAGAACTTATCAGTAAATTTTCTTTGGATGAAAATACGAAAGGACAATTGATATTTACAACGCATGAATCAAACCTTTTAGATCAAGAAATATTCAGAACTGATGAAATTTGGTTTGCAGAAAAAGGCAAAAGTGGTTCAACTAAACTATATTCGCTCAGCGATTACAAAGAACATAAGACCATTGATATTCAGAAAGGGTATTTAACTGGGAGATACGGTTCGATTCCATTTTTAGGAAATCTTCACGATTTAAATTGGCATACAAATGTTATTGAAGCCTCGACTATTTGAAAGGCAGCCACCGAGTAGAGATGCCAAAACTATTTATATTTTTTGCGAGGGCGTAAAAACCGAGAAAGAGTATTTTCAATACTTTAGCGAAATTGATTCGAGAGTAAATGTTTGTGTTTATGAACTTCATCCTCATGCGAATAATTCACCTTTAGGTTTGCTCTCTATTGCAGAAGAATGTTTACTAAAATCAGATAAAAATCCAAATCCCGAATATGAATTGATTGAAGGAGATGAAGTTTGGATTGTATTAGATACTGATCCAGATAAATTCAATAGCCGCGAAAAGCAAATTGAAGTATTACAACATAAATGCTTAGAAAATGATTGGCAAATCGCAATAAGCAACCCCTGTTTTGAAGTGTGGCTTTATTATCACTTTTTTAATGGTAAACCAGAAATGGATGATATTGAATACTGCAAAACTTGGAAACAAAAATTACACATAGAGAAAAGTGGATTTAAAACCAGCAAACATTCTATCTTCATTCCAGAAGCTTGTTTAAATTCTGAAATTAATTACAGAGAGACCGATTTAGTGCCTCACGTGGGTTCAACGCAAGTTCATAATTTGGGAAGTAAAATCTATGCGCTTTTAAAAGAAAAAATTGATACAGCCAGAGAACAAATTGAAAATTCCTAACTCAAAACTATTTTTCACCCTAAAAATCCGTCCCCAGTGCAAAATGCCATATTGGTTTTTGCACAACGCGTGTCTCAACACCCCAACCGTAATCGGCGCGCAAAGTGTAGCCAAATAAAAAGATGCGACCACCCAAACCATAGCCTAAAACGACAGGATCTTTAAAATAATTGATGGTAATGACAACAGGCGCATTGGCTCTATCGGGCAAATCAGGTTTAGTAATGGTATTGAGCGGATTTTCACGACGGAAAGGATTTGAGCCGTGCCAAGCCGTTCCAACATCTAAAAATCCAACAACCATAGCATTGCGCCAAAAAGAAGAGCTTAATGGATGATTGACTAAATATTGAAAAATCGGCACACGTACTTCAGCATTGACGAGTGCATACGATGTGCCATTGCGAATATTTCTATCGAAACCGCGCATATTGGCAGATAAAGTTTGAAAGGCGTAGTTACCTGGCGGTGTAGTTATATCGGCGTTGTAGTTCGAAACAATTTGATTATCGACACCACCGAGTACAAAAAGTGTTTTTTCAGAACCGAAACTCAATGCACCTGCGGCGCGAATAGCAATGACTGAATGTTTTAAAATGCGCTGATAATGGCGCACATCGAAGCCAAAAATGCCCAGAAAATTATCGCTCAGAGAAAATGAAAGCTTATCGGTCAGGTTAAGGTTGAAACGTTTCGATGCGTCAATCCAAACTTTATAGCGCGTACCGTTTTTAATATTATTATCAATATCGCGCGTGTTATCGTAAACGTATTCTAATTTTAATCCCAAGCGTTCTTCATCAATGGCGTTTGAATCGAGCGAACTGCGGTCAGTTGCAAGCGGCGTGTAGCTATCGTAGCGGATAGTTGGTGTGGCTTGTAAACGTGTAAACATATCGAATGGATATCGAAATTCGACTTGTCCGAGCGTTGTTGTATAGCGTGAGCTGCGATTTGTTGAACCCAAAGTTGTTTCTGTAAATCCTTCCGATTTATGATACAGCGCATAGCGTTTATCGAGCTGACCTTTTCTATCGTCAAAAAACATGTATGCTTCGTAGCCAGTGGTTAATGTAGTTGGAATGCGAATACCGCCTTCGAGTTGATAATCTTCAAGTAAATCTTTAAAATTGGCTTTCATTAAAATGCCGAGCGGCGGTGTGTTAAAACCGAGTGGTGTACCTGCGTAACTATCTAAACCGCCAAAAAGCAAACCATTATCGAGTTTAGTGGAGTAAAAATCGTTTCTAAACTTTAAACGATACGGCACAATGCGGTTCGATTTAAACTTAGCTGGTGCATTCGGGTCGTCCGATTTTGCTTTAGCTTGCGTACCTAAAATATCTTCTGCTGTAATGGCATTTTCATCGGACTTTGGCTTTGAGCTTTGAGCTTTGAGCTTTGAGCTTTGAGCTATTTGTGTAGAGCTATCAATAATCGGTTTTAAACTATCTTGAAGAGGCTCATGGCTCACAGCTAATGGCTCATGGCTAACTGGTTTATCATCAAACTCGCTTTCAAAAGTATATTCTTTTTTAGGTTTGGTTTCTTTTTTAGGTTGAGCAATAGGCACGTTTTCTTCAGGTTTTTTTGTTGGCGGTGGCACATCAATCACAGATTTTGTAGTCCGTTTCGACATGTTCTTTAAAATTTGCTGAACCGACCAATACACGGTAAAATCGGGCGTAACAACCGAATCGGGTTTAGGTTGTATAACGTGCAGACGCGGTATGCCTTTAACGACAAACTCTTCAACCAAAACATTGGCACGCGCCGATGCAGAATGGTCGATAATATTTTTATCTAAATTGGTACTATTGTGCACGATGGCTATCGTTTTGTAAATATCGTGTGTCGAAGTTGAATCAACCACAAAAGTGGAGTCGAACCGACGCATTGAATCTTGCATAACCGTCAATGTCACCAATTCTTTAAAACTGTTTTTGCCATAAAACAAGGTGTCGGTGCGCACAAATTGGTCTTTTAAATAGGCATATTGCCGATTTTGTACGCCGCTCGCATCGCTCAAAAAACTAAAATAGGTGCTATCAATTTGAATCGGGCGACGTTCATTGCCTTCGGGCAAACGCAAAACACGCGTGATGGCTCGGGCGGTATCGTCGAGATCTTTGAAGAAAAGGTCGAACGTATTTGTCGGTAGAATAGAATCTAACCGCTCATTATCTATCGTATCGCGCAAACGATTACTCGCAAACAAAATGCCGCGCTTGCCGTTTAAATTCACATAAGTGGCATCTAAATCATCCCAAAAATCATTCGTGATCCGTTTAAAATTTCGATTGATGGTATTATACAAAAAGATGTCGCTGAATCCGCGCGATGCCGCTGAAAGCACCATGTCTTTACCATTCATAAAGTCGATAGAATAGACGCGTTGAAACTCGCCGAGAATATCTTCCACTACTTTTTTCTTGGTTAAAACATTGTACTCCATCAGTTTGCGCACATCGTGTTTTTCAAAAGCGATAAACAACCTTTGATTATCTGGATTCCATGCCAACAACGGATAATTATAATCGGTAGCTTGCAGTAAATTTCGTGTTCCGCCTTTAGCGACTAAATACCGTTTGCCACTCGCGATGTTTTGAATATAGACTTTCCAACGACCGTCTTCGTTCAAAACATAAGCTATATTTTTTCCGTCAACGCTCACTTTGGGTTGCGAAAGCGGTAGTTTGAATTTGTTTTTAACTTTCAGGGTGGGCAAATTAGCCACGTGCGACGCATGCAAAAATTCGAGCTGATACCTTTTTTTGTAGTATTCTAAACAAGCATTGGTTAATGTTTTTGCATCGCTGCCTATCACGTAGGTGAGCGCATCGTCTAAATCGCGGTTAATGCGCGTGAGATAAACGATATTGCCAACGTTGGCTTTTCCATATTGCAGTGCAATGAAATTGAAAAATGCTTGACCTAATAAACGCGGTTCTGCTTCATGGAATCGGTTAAATTTTTTATATTTTTTAGAGAGGATTATTTCGCGCATTTTTTCATCAAGCGCAACACTCCAATCTTCGCCCAAATAAGCTATTAAACCTTCTTTAAACCACGAAGGCAAATTGAGTGAAATGGCATTTTGAACAACTTCTTGAATGCCCGAACCAAAAAGCATGGTGTTAACATACACCGCCGCAACACCTTCACGCACATTTTTGCGCAAATGCGTGTGGTCACCATCGAAATAAACAAAAACTTTATTGCCAATCACTTTCACTTCGTTGTTCGCTGTTGCGAATACATCATCAATACCAATATTGCTTTGGTGCAAATCGGATAGGTCAGTATAAATAATGAGTTCGGTTTTATCACTCACGCGGTATTCGATAGTGCGTTGCAATTCGGCATAATCGAGTTCGGCAAATTGTGCTGCTACTTGTCCAATGTTTTGGCTCTGACCATAAAAATAGGAGATAAAGTTCTCGCTTTCATATTGACTCCATTCATCGAAATAATGGTGATATTGCACACGGTTTTTACCAAAAACCATTTGATTGATTTGCGCGCGCGAAGCATTCATGGTCGAAATTCCTAAAAAAACACCGAGCGCAATGCGTAGTAAATACCGATTTGAAAACAAGGAGAATTTTATTTTGACCAAGATTTAGCGGATTTAAAGATTAACATGATTTTGACCAATGGAAAAAACGGATTTTTATTGTTTTACTAAAATCCCTAAAGAGATCTGTGAAAATCTGCTAAATCCGTGTCATCCGCGTTCCAATTAATAAACATTTTAGCTTTAGCTAAATATCAAACAAATTTAAACATTTTCATGATATACAAATCTTGGAAATCAATAAATCTTTTAATCGAGGTCAAGATTGGTAAAAATTTGTACTAATGTACAGATATTAATTGGAAACGCAAAAAAATACGCGAACTTTGAGAAAATTATGAGGCAAAGTATTATTAGTTTTAGCCTCAATTTATAAGTTAAAGAAAATGGGCTTAGACCTTAATCCACGTTCGGCTATACTTTTCGTCATTTTTTTACAGGCAATTGCTACGTCTGCTTTGTTGTTCAGGCGTGCCAAAAATAATAATCAGCAATCTGATATTTATCTTGCAGCGTTGGTGTTTTTTTTGGGTTTATCACTTACAGATTATATCATCGGTTTTTTGCGCATTTTCGATCAATATCCTCGCATCATCTTTTTTCCATTCGAGAATCTTTTTTTAGTCTCCGCGCTTATATATTTGTTTATCTTATCGCTGCTTCAAAAAGAAAAACCAAATCTCAAAACTTTAATTCAGCATCTTTCATTGCCAGTACTGTATTTTATCTTTCATTTTATCATTTTTTTGCTTGACAAGGAAGATAAACAGAATTTCAGCCAAAAAATCTATTTTCCATTTGTTATTTATATTGAGGTGCTCGGATATTATATATTGAGCAGCTATTATTTTGTCAGTATTATTAAACTCCTCCATCAGTACAATAGAATTGCGCACCATTCTTATTCTCAAATTAGCCTTAATACAATTAATTGGTTGCGCTATTTTGTTTTCGGTTTCATCGCTTATCTGATTATTGACTTTATTTTTTCAGCTACTGAAGCTATTTTTAAATTAGATTTCTCCCAGCAATACTGGAAATATTTAATCCGAGGAGTTCTAACCAGTTTTTTGTGCATTGCTGGTTATAATTTTGAGGATAAAATTGCCATTTCGAACACCGATTTTGAAGCCGACAAAATAAATGAAGATGAAACGAAAAATGAATTGATTTCGGAAAGCGAATTAGTACATAAAAAGCAAATTATTCTCGATTATTTTGAAAAAGCGAAGCCCTATCTCAATCCTGAGCTTGATTTAAATACGCTTTCAAAAAATTTAGACCTGAATAGCAATGTAGTATCGTACATTATCAATAAAGGGTTTGAAAAAAATTTTAACGATTTCGTCAATTTGTACAGAGTCAATGATTTGAAAGAAAAATTAAAAGACCCCGCCAATCGTCATCTGACTTTATTAGCCTTAGCTTTCGACGCAGGCTTTAATTCAAAAACGACGTTCAACAGGGTCTTTAAAAAACTTATAAACCAATCACCAAGCGATTATTGGCAACACATGAAAAAAACTACATAGCTTCAGCTACTTTCATTAACTCCTTTAAAGTGAATACTTGGGCTTTTTTTGTCTGATCGAATTGAAACAGACAGCCTTTTTCCAAAATCAAACCCGTTAAATTTGGTTTTTGGTAAACACCCATGCGCACCAATCGCGGTTGCGCCTTAAAATTTGAGCTTTCGAAAGAAACAGCTTTATTGAAATTAGTTAATTCAAAATCAACTGATTGCTCGAAAACGCATTTTTCGAAAACTACGTTTTCATTGAATTGCACTCGGAATTCTTTTTTCATACTACCTGAATTGTCGAGATGAAAAAGAATAAATTTTCCTTTAAAAACGCAATTTTTAAACAAAACACCATGCGTTACAAAATTTGTGATGACGTCCACTTTCTTTCCTTTTTCGGGATACACACACGTAGATTTACTGTCCTTTAAATTGGATAAATCGAGATCACCAACAATAGTAACATTCTCAAAGTTCAATGCTTTGCCATCATTAAACTGGTTAATAATTTCTGAAGCTTGCACATCAGTTTGTGCATAAACAGGGGCAGACAGGGTTATTAAAACCACTAAAAACAAAATACTTTTCATTCTAAAAAATTTAAATTGTGAGTTGCAAAAATGCGATTTGAATAAAACCTACGCGCTCCAAATGAGTATAACTATGTGCCAAAGTATAATTTGGCACTCATGGGAAGTGCGAATAAAATTTAAAAGCAAAATTTTCGTTTTGGTAATACGCACAAAATAATTTTTCAAAACGCTTTCAAAATGAAATTTAGAATTCCTTATAGCGGCTTTTTAACTGCATCACCTCTCTTGCTTTTTATTTTATTTGCGGCGAGTGTCACGCTGTTTTCTAGTTGTGGTTTGTTTAATAGAAACAAATGCAATTGCCCACATTTTTCTGCATCTGCTTCACAAATAAAAAATGAAAAAATTAAGGAATGAAAAAATTAAGGAATTTGTTCGCTTTGCGAGGTGCTCGTGTGACTGATTTCATTTTTTTAAAAACTAATTTTAAGAGTTAAGTTTGAGTTACAATTTCGGTTTTAAAACGAAAAAAATAAAATTATTTTTCTTTAAGCCAACTTAGCATCGGTAATTAAAAACATAAATTCTAATTCAAAACCACATAAAAATAATGCAAGACACTGCACAGAAGCATCTTACATTATTTTTATGTACCTCAAAAAAAAGTTACAAATTATTTATTCGAAGGTAACGAATTGTTATTGCCTGACAAGACAAAGTACCAAAGTATGAAAAACAAAACAAAAAAACCAATGAGATATAAAAAGCACCAACCTTTTCCGTTAAGAGAATTTTGACCGTGTGAATCAGACATAACCGAGATATATTAATTTTTCAAAATTTACGAGGGCAAAAATACAATGCGCGGCAGAGAATTAAAAATTAATAGCTAAGAATTACTGCATTTTCGCGCAAAGCCGCAAAGAAGTTCGCAAAGGCGCAAAAAATAGCTTTGCGCCTTTGCGA
>JAYWBA010000248.1:0-3460 GCA_043781915.1 Saprospiraceae bacterium | reverse complement strand
CGTGGCGCGATATGCGCGTTTCGAGTTTGGCAGATTTGATTTTGATGAAAATTTTTCGCCTCAAACAAATTGAGGACAATAAAGGACATACATTCGTTAGCGAAGGCGTAAGCGCTAACTATTTAGATATTTTAAATTATTCGCTCTTCGCTTTAATTAAAATTAATAACTTAGAGTAATGAAAAATGAGTCATTAACATGGCTCATAGCTCATAGCTCAAAGCTCAAAGCTTAAATATGACTATTGTTACATTAATTGGCTCTTTTGCAGCCCTTGCATTTATTCTCACTTTAATCACACGAGAAGAACGTAAAAACCCGCTGATTACATTCCTGCAATATTTTGTAGGTGTTTGGTTCATGTTTAGTGGCGCAGTAAAAGCGATTGATCCTTGGGGGACGGCTTTTAAAATGCAAGACTATTTTGGTGAATTTGAAAAAACATTGAGTGGTACATGGTTGAAATCAATGGCAAGTATTTTTCCTTGGCTCGATCATCATGCGCTACAGTTTTCTATTTTTGTGATTGTGCTCGAAATAGTTTTGGGTGTTTTAGTTTTTATGGGTCATTGGCGCAAACCGACGCTGTGGGTATTTTTAATTCTGAATGTTTTCTTCCTAATACTGACGGGTTATACGCATCTAACGGGTTATGTGCCAAGCGAAGCTAACTTTTTTGATTTTTCTAAATGGGGAGATTTTAACAAAGCCAATATGAAAGTAACCGACTGTGGTTGTTTTGGCGATTTTCTAAAATTAGTACCTACCATTTCGTTCAAAAAAGATTTATATTTGTTGGTGCCAATTTCTATCTTGCTTTTATTATTTAAGAAACAAAATCACCAGTTATTTACCGTTTTCTGGAGACGTGTCATATTCTTAAGTACTATTGTTGGTGCATATTTATTTTGCAACTACAACGTTTCTGGAAATGAGCCTATTGTTGATTTTCGCCCATTTAAGAATGGTGTGAATATATTAGAGCGTAAAAAACTCGAAGAAACGGCTGCGGGTAAAGTTGAAATTACGAACTATATTTTGAAGAATCAGAAATCGGGCGAGACAAAGAAAATGACTTACAAGGAATACATCACCGATAAAGGATACACAACTTACGGTGAAGCGAATGGTTGGAAAGTGATTGACCAAGAGCGCACAGAACCAACTACGCCAACAACCAAAATTACAGATTTCAGTGTTGCAGACAAACAAGGCGACGATGCAACGGAAAAATTATTGACTGACCCTAATTATTCTTTTTTAGTGGTGAGTTGGAAAATACCAAACACTGCAACTGATGTTAAAGTGGAAGTCCCAGACTCGGTGTTTAAAACGGATACAGTAAAATTCAAAGTAGGTAAGCTCGATACAATGCGATTGGTAAAAGTTTTCAACCATGTTGGTAAGCGTGAAGAAATTATCAAATCGTTTAGTTTTGATAAGGATTACATTGCTGATTTTGAATATAAAATTAATCCATTTTTAGCCGATGCTGAGAAAGAAGGCTATAAAGTTGCGGCTTTAATACCTTTCGCCGATCCTAAACTGGTTGAGTCGTTGAGTCATACTATCCAAGCATCGTATCCGTTTTACAATGCCGATAATATTGTCTGTAAAACAATGATACGCTCAAATCCCGGTGTGTTTTTATTGCATAACGGATCAATAGTACATAAATGGCACAAAAATGCGCTGCCTAAGTTTGCTGAAATTAAACGCGAATATATTAAATAATGGTTAATTGAATAATGGTTAATGGTTAATTTTTTCCATTAACCATTAATCATTAACCACTAACCATTAACAAATGCTTTCACGCCGAAATATTCGGATTAAAGTGATGCAGTTACTCTACGCAAAAAATAGAGATACATCGCTCACGTTCATTGATTTACAAAAACGCTATAACAATTACAGCGTTGCTACACACAATTTGTACTTATATAGTATTCAACAAATTGTAGATGTGGCACGTGGTGCTTTGTACGATTCAAATCTGCGCAAAGCTAAAATGTTGCCAACTGACGAAGATAAACGCTTCAAACCCGTTTTGTATGAAAACGCAGTGCTACAGCAATTTTTAGATGAAAGTAAATTTAAAAAAATTACTCAAGCGCATGGATTAACCGGTAAAACCGACCCCGATATGAATAGGATGTTTTACATGGGTTTTTTGGAAACACCTGCCTATAAAAACTATCTTGCACTTGATGAATCGGAACGCACGGAAGCCACGCACAAAACCATTTTGCTCGATATTTATAAATATTTATTGAAGAGCGAAACATTTATTGATCAACTCACCGATTTTTCGCCTTCTTGGATTGATGATGAATCGCTGATAGTGGCTTCCGTCAAAAAACTTTTGAAAGGATTGCCTGAAAGCGATGATTTTATAGAGACTTTTAACGATGAAGACACAGAAACCTTAGCTTTTGGCAAAGATTTGCTGCGCAAAACCTACGAAGGCGATGCCAAAGTTTTAGAATACATCAAGCCCGAACTGCAAAATTGGGATTCTGAACGCGTTGCTACGCTCGATATGGTGATGATGAAAATGGCTGTTACAGAACTCACAGATTTTCCGAGCATTCCAACTAAAGTAACGATTAATGAATACGTAGAGATATCAAAAATTTACTCGACCGATAAAAGTCGCGAGTTCATCAACGGTATTTTGGATAAATTGCTTAAAATGATGGGTGACAGTGGTTTGATTCAGAAAGAAGGGCGTGGACTAATAAATGAAAAAATGAAAGAATGAAAAATGAAGGAATAATGCCAGTGGTCGAGTTTACTTACTTTTAAACTGAAAGTTAAATTCGAAAATTATGAGTAATATAGCAAATTATAAAAATCATAAAGAGCTGTACGAGCGAAGCGAGTACCGCTCAAAGAAGAAAAATTCAATAGAAATCGAAGATTTCTTATTTTAAACGCATTTTTCTAACCATGCATGGCTCTCTAAAATATTACTTCTTAAAGAACGAATCTATATTTGAATTTCAATTTTTGTTTTTTCAATTAATTGACATAAATTTGTTAACGCATCGCTTTTGTTTGTGGGCATTTTAATTTAAAATATGGTAACAACTGCGCAAAAAAAAATAACAGTCAAGGAACTCTTCGAAATGGAACTCGAAGATGGATTTTACTATGAGCTAATCAACGGAAAGATACTTAAAAAACAAGCTCCTACACCCGATCATCAAAGTGTGAGTGGTGAAATAAATGAAATTATTAGAAATTTTGTTAAACAAAATCAACTTGACAAAGTGTTTTACTCACCAATTGATGTTTTTTTTGATAATTATAACCACACACAACCCGATATTCTATTTATTAAAAAAGAAAGAAACTTCATTATAACCTCTCACGGTATTGAAGGAGTACCCGATTTAATAGTAGAAATCATCTCACCATCAAGTATTAAAACAGATAGAAACGATAAATTCAATTT
>JAYWBA010000247.1:0-3474 GCA_043781915.1 Saprospiraceae bacterium | reverse complement strand
ATTACGCGCCGAACCAAAATGGTTTGGAATACTTTCTTTAGAAATCGGAATATATTTTACGCCCGATGTTGTACCACTCGTTTTTGCAAAATAAGCGGGTTTTCCGCGCCATAAAATATTGGCTTCACCATGTTTAATGCGCTCGATGTATTGTTTAAGCTGTTCGTAATCACGCAAAGGCACGCATTTCACAAAATCGGCGTGCGATTTTACAGTACTGAAGTTATGATCTTTCCCAAAAAGCGTATTACTGCCGATTTCAATCAAATTCTGGAAAATTTTAAATTGCAAATCAACAGCGTTTCGCGAAGCGCGATCAATATTTCGCGCTATGAGTTGCGCAAACGGCGAAGCTAATTTAGATTTCCACATTAGTTGACAGTTGATAGTTGTCAGTTGACAGTTGATGTTTGATTGTTTTTCTAAAAACTGTCAACTATCAACTGTCAACTGTCAACTAAAAAAGTTTTTTTTCGGCACCGTTATATTCGGCGGCTTTAAATAAAAAGGTGTAAACGCGTCTAAATCTTCAAAAGTATTTTGTGTAAACTTCTTTTCGGCTAAAGCTATTAAATGCCTCGCAGAACAAAAAATTTGTGCGTCTATAGAGTTCGAATAATTCAATAATCGCTTTGTTTTTTCAGCACCATCACCACTGAGAATTATTCTTTTATTTTCAATTAATAAATCCCTAAAGGAATCTTGTGTTACAATGTGCGAATAAGGTGCAACAACTTCCCTCAAACCATTTATGGCTACATCATAAACAAAATGCGCTGTATAAATCTCATCTCGGCGAGCATCTATGCACGGTGTATAAATGGCTTCCTTATCATTAAAAACTAAAAAAGCAGCATTTGCCAATGTCTCTAACGTATTTATTGAAATGAGCGGAATATCTAAAGCAAAACAAATGCCTTTTGCTGCCGAAACACCTGCACGCAGAGCCGTGTACGAACCTGGGCCTGAACTCACTGCAACAGCTTTTAAATCTTGCATACCAACACTTGCATTTTGCAAACACGTTTGTATAAACTCCGTTAAATGGCTGATGTGTTTATTGGCATTTTCTTCGACACAAAATATTTCGCTCGAACTATTTTTTAAAGCTACCGAACACATTTTTGTGGCAGTTTCGATACAAAGAACTGGATTTACGGCAGCCAAATTTAGTCAATTACGAATTACGGATATCAAACCTCGTAGGTTTTAAAAACCTACGAGGTTTAGAATTGAGTTGCAAAGTTAACGCTTAGTTTACAATCGCATTTGGTAATGGTTTAAAAAAATACTTGTTTTGCATTTTTTGTGCTTAAATTTTATAATTAATGAAAAAAAGAAACGCTGTAATTGTTTTCTTCTTTGTTTTTCAAACTGTTTTTAGCTTTTGTCAATCAATAGATTCATCGCATTTAGACATCCAAAAATGGAGTTTCCATGCACAGTCAACAAGTATAGGTCAACTGAAACCATCGTTTAGTACTAAATACACGGATATGAGCTATAATAGCCTCTTACCCAATGCAGAAAGTCAAGGTTCGCAAACTATGACTTTGTTTTTTGGTGCACGACTTTGGCAGAATGCCTCAGTCTATTTTAATCCTGAACTTGCAGGCGGTAGCGGATTGAGCAAAGCACTCGGTTTAGCGAGTGCAAGTAATGGTGAAACATACCGAGTTGGCAATTCTGCATTAACTTATGCGACAGCTCGATTATTCGTACAGCAAATTTTTCCATTAAGTGATAAGAAAATTTATTCTGAAGGCGATTTAAATGAATTGAAAGGTTACAAACCAGAAAAATACTTGCAACTCACGGTTGGTAAAATTTCTTTAGCCGATTTTTTTGATGCCAACGAGTATGCACACGACCCGAGAACACAATTTACATCGTGGGGATTATTTGGCAACGGTGCCTGGGATTATCCTGCCGATGTACGCGGTTATACGCCGAGTATCATATTAGAATATATTTCTCCAACGACTGAATTACGTGGAGCTATATCGTTATTACCGCTTTCGGCGAATGCAAATGACATGAATTGGAATTTTTTTGAATCGCAAGGATTAACTTTAGAACTCACTAAGCATTTAAAATTAAATGATAAGCCTTGGAATGTGCGCGCCTTGATTTTTAACAATACTGCTGGCATGGGGAATTATAACCAAGCTATTAGCGAAGCAGCAATTAATAAATTAACACCTGATATTATTTCAACCCGCACTATTGGAAGAACAAAATATGGTTTTGGCATTTCAACTGATTGGCAAGTGAAAGAAAATTTGGGCATTTTTGCACGAACAAGTTGGAGCGATGGCAATAACGAAACGTGGGCGTTTACAGAAATTGATAAAACGGTAAGTGGTGGTTTAGTTCTGAAAGGTGCTGCTTGGAACAGAAAAAATGACGAATCAGGTTTGGCTTTTGTTTTGAGTGGATTGAGCGAACCGCACAAAAATTATTTAAAATTGGGCGGCAAAGGATTTATTATCGGCGATGGTGCTTTAAATTATGCGCCCGAATTTGTTTCAGAATTATATTACGGCATGTCATTTTTTAAAAACATTGTGAAGCTCACTGGCTTTTATCAATTGTTTGTAAACCCCGCCTACAATGCCGATAGAGGTCCGGTAAGTGTATTTTCGCTGCGTTTGCATATTGAAAAATAGTTTTTATGTAATATTTAGCTAAAGCTAAATTATTCGACAATGGAAACGCGGATTTTCGCAGATCTTGGCGGATCATCGCGGATTTTGATTAAAAAAATTAGGTTTATAAAATCCGTGTTAAATCCGCCAAAATCTGCGAAAATCTGCGTTTCCATTGATAAACATTTCAGCTTAAGCTGAATAATTACGTTTTTATTTATTTTTTTTGAAAATAATTGTAAATCATCAATAATTAATATAATTTTGCGCCTCAAAATAAATAGTAGGTTTTAAAAATATTGTACAATGAAAAAAGATATTCATCCTAAGCAGTACCGCTTTGTAGTTTTCAAAGACATCGCGACTGACGATGCTTTCTTGACGAAGTCTGCTATCAATACAAAGGATACCATTGCTTGGGAAGATGGCAACACTTACCCATTAGTTAAGGTTGAAGTTTCAGCTTTTTCGCACCCATTTTTTACAGGTAAAACAAAATTTGTTGACTCTGCTGGTCGTATCGATAAATTCAATAAAAAATTTACAAAATTTCAGAAGTAATTTTTGATAATTTTTTAAGGAATAATAAAAGGTTGTCTCATTGTGTGGGGCAGCCTTTTGTTGTTTGGAGGTAATCCGAGAGCAGTTATTTTTAACTGACAAACTACTTAACGTGAGTTATGAATTGTAAAAGTCAAAAAAGAGCTCCATGATAAAAGAATCAAGCGGAGAGTCGAGTAGGCAAGGGCATTTCAGCCCAAGCCGCTCACAGAACCGTACTTGACAGTCTCCCATCATACGGCTCTTGTTATTCAACCATTGCCTT
>JAYWBA010000246.1:0-3475 GCA_043781915.1 Saprospiraceae bacterium | reverse complement strand
AGGCAATGGTTGAATAACAAGAGCCGTATGATGGGAGACTGTCAAGTACGGTTCTGTGAGCGGCTTGGGCTGAAATGCCCTTGCCTACTCGACTCTTAGCTTTTAGTTGCGAAGCAGTTAAAAGCGAGACTTGTACGTGTTATATTCGGGTCTCTGATCCGCACTATAAACGTGCAAAAACTACACTTAAAAAATGCAAGAACTACGAAAAATCAAGAACCCATAGTTTAACTTTGTTTTAATAACAAAGTTAAACTATGGGAAGATATAAAATCAGAGAGCAGCAAGGTTTGAACTATTTAACATTAACGGTTGTAGGTTGGATAGATATATCTGTTGTTGCCGAATGGTTATTATTCTTAGACTAAATTTAGTACGGGTCAGAGAGCGTTAAGTCTTAGGTTTTAGCCGCTGCGCAGCTAAAACCTAAGACTTGAACGAGCCGGCAGTCTGAAAACTAATACTTATTTCAAACAGTCTTTTCTTTAACTTCTAAATGATATTCTATGCTTTCATCATCATTTAAAATAAAGAAAATCCCAGAACTCTCAAAATCTTGGTGATCACTGACGTCTATAGGATCATTGGGATAGACTTTCCCATTAGCATCGAGGGCTGTAAAAAATTTATAATTCGGATCACTCTCTCCGGGCGATTTTTTGACGCCTCCAATGACTTGGACACCGTCTTCAAATTTCGCGTAAGCGGCTACAATTATTTCGCCCTCTAAAATTTTGTAATCAAATTTGGCTTCGCCATACATTATTGTTGTCCAATAGTTTTTCCCTCCTTTTGGAAGCATCATTGTTGCTTTATGTATTTTTGCCATGATTTTTATGATTTAATAATTAGCACTATTGTTTTAAATCCTTAATAGATGAGATGTTTTTTATAGCTACAAAAATATGAGAATTACCTGAGAAATCCACTATATTTGAAATATTTCAACTTGATTTAAATATGAACTTGTTTTAGATCATTTTCGCCTGAAAACAAATAAGTTAAAACAAGTTCTGTTATTTATAAAATGGTTTTTCATAATTTGCGTTTTATTTTTAAGATAGGGTAGTAGAATTAACATAAGTATGATAAAATTCTTCTTTATAGCATATTTCAGTTTGTGCTTTTATTTTGGGGGTGGCGCACAAATTTCGCAGCGAATAAATTTGCCTGTTGTCAATGCGCAGAAAACAGTTTTACAAAATGCGTTTGCAGGTGGCATAAACGCAGGACAATTTTCAAATGGTGATTTTAATAATGATGGTCGCGCTGATATTTTTGTTTTTGATCGTATTGGGAATATAGGCTCCGTTTTTTTAGCAACCGGAGCAGTTACAGCACCTGTTTTTGTTTACAGCCCTGAAATTTCTGCCAATTTACCTGCTTTACAATACTGGGCTTTAGTGCGCGATTACAACGGCGATGGTGTGCCAGATATATTCACTTACTATGATGGAGCAGTTCAAGGCATTCAAGTTTATCGAGGGTCAATTGTGAATGGCGTTTTACAATTTAAAATCGTCAATACAAATTATAGTAATAACGTTCTCAATTACAATAATAATTCTGGAAATCCCATTAATATTTATGTCAACTCAACTGATATACCCGTTCTTGATGATGTGGATGGGGATGGTGATTTTGATATTTTATGTTTTGGTGTAGCGGGCGAATATGTCACTTATTACAAAAACAATATTGTCGAAAAAGGTTTTGGCACAGATGGATTTATTCTTGAAAAATCGGATGATTGTTGGGGAAGATTTTTAGACAATGGTGCTCAAGAAGCCGTTATTTTAGGTAAAAAAGATTCATGTGCCAACCAATTTAGTTCTGATAAAGTTTCATTACGACACCCTGGTGCAACCCTCACAATGTTCGATGCCAATGCAGACGGTTTGCCAGATTTAATAGTAAGTAGTATTTCGTTTAACACGCTTTCGGAAGTTATAAACGGTGGCACAAAAACTTCAGCTTGGATGACGTCGCAAATAACCAATTTTCCACCCAATGCACCTGCTGTAATTTCAACTTTTCCCGCAGGTTATTTCGTAGATACAGACGGTGATGGCGTAAAAGAGTTGGCAGTTTGCACCAATTCGAATAATATCAGCGATGATTCACACGTATTGCTCTATAAAAAAACAGGGACTGCTAAAAATCCCACGTGGTTACCTCTTAAAAATAATTTTTTAACAGAAACCATGCTCGATTTCGGCACGGGTTCAAATCCAGCGTGTGCCGATGTGAATGCCGATGGATTAACAGATATTATCGTCGGAAATTATGGCTATTATAAAGCAGATGGCACAACGGATGCGCGATTGACACTTTTAAAAAATATTGGCACGGCAACTAATCCGAGTTTTGAAATATCGGATACCAATTATTTGCAAATCAATAAGCTCAATGGTGGGAATTATTCAAATTTAACACCCACATTTGTTGATATTGATGGCGATGGCGATTTAGATTTAATTGTTGGCGAAAACAATGGTTCACTTCTTTTCTTTGAAAATATTGCAGGTGCTAATAAACCCTTTCAATTCAAACCTGCTGTTGAAAACTGGCTTAATTTAAAATGTGGCGTTGCTGTTGCACCCACTTTTTTCGATTTAAACAACGATGGAGTACTCGATTTAATTTGTGGTAGGCAAATCGGATTGCTCGATTATTATCAAAATGTCGGCACAAAAACAAATCCGAAATTCAATCTAACACCTACAATCCCATTTTTAGGCAAAGTAGATGTGCGCGACTTTATAAACGGACCAATAGGGTTTTCAATGCCACAATTTTTCAGAACCAATAACGATATTCAACTTTTAGTCGGCGCTGAAAATGGTTCTATAACCGCCTATAAAAACATTCAGAATAATTTAAACGGCACATTCACCATGAGTGATAGTAGTTACTTGCGCGCTCATGTAGGAAGTCATACATCAATAGCATTTGGAAACTTCCTTAGCGCAAATACTTTGCAATGTATCATCGGCAATTTTCGCGGCGGATTGAGCGCTTTTGGTTCAAACATTCTTCGAAGTCCGAATACGGCAAATGAAGAAATCCATTCTGATATTTCATTCAGCCTTTCACCAAATCCCACAAATAATTATTTACACATAGATTGTTCAGAGCATGAGCAACCCAATACGCGGTTAACAATTTATACCATTCAAGGTCAACAAGTTTTTAATGAAGTAGCAAATTCATTTCCATTTAGCATTAATATAGGAAATTTAGTTTCGGGAACTTACATACTACAAATTTCATCGGGTACAACAAACCAAGTAATCAAATTTGTGAAATCACAATAGCTTTTGTGTTTTATTTTCTTTTGCTCGTTTGATTTGAAAAATTTATTTTTTTCAAAAACTGAGATGTATCGATAATTCCGCACCCTTAAATCCAAAGTTGATTTAATTTTATGGAAAATTTTAGAGGTATGCGCAAGAATCGGAGTTACGATGAAAAT
>JAYWBA010000245.1:0-3476 GCA_043781915.1 Saprospiraceae bacterium | reverse complement strand
GGTGCGAGGGCAAGCCTCGCACCTACACAACTAAATTAATGTTGAACTGTCATTTTTTGTGTTTGCATCAAATTCCCTACCTTAACAGAAACAAAATACAAACCGTTCGATAAATTTTGGGTTGAAATAGTTTGTTGACGCTGCGAATCGTTCATGGTTGAAGTATAAACAGATTTTCCTAGCAAATTATAAACCTGCAATACTGCACTGTTTTTTGCATCAGAACTAGTTTCTACAACAAAATAATCATTCGCTAAACTCGGTCTGATACGGAACAAATTATCAGTAAATTGTAAATCATTTGTTCCAACACTCGTACAAGCCGTGCAAGCATTAAAACAATAAGTCGTTAAAGTAGAATCACCAGTCACTTTAACCAAACGGTTTCTGAATTGACCCGATGGATCTACGCGTGTACAAGCCGCTTGAGTTACAGTGAAGTTTTCTTGATTCGCCCAATTATCTAATGTGAATTTGAATTCGTAATCTGTATTTTTTAAAACTTTAATGGTTGTTTTCCAAAATTTATCTGTCGCAGTAGGTGCAGTCATTGGATTGGCATCACCAGCCCAGTTATTTAAAGTACCGCTGACATAAACCTGTTTATAGGGAACGGTATATCTACTCATATCTACTCTAAATACCACATTTACTGAATCGCTTGAAATAGCACAAGCCGTATTTGTAGTTGAACAAATACCAAAACACGTATTAATAGTCGTATCTGCAGCGAGTGGTCCCATACTGCGGTCGTTATAATTTGTGGCAATTGCACAGGATTGACCTGCAATATTTTCTTTGCACGAAAAATCAGGACATTTGCCATTCGCAAAATCGTAGAATGACTGAAAACCTTTTGCACGTTCAACTGTAATCGAATAAATACCATCAGCCGATTTGGTTAAAGGAAAATCACCTGGCACACCAAAATTTCCACCACCTGCAATGTACACCCCTGTCGGATTAACCGTTATATTTTTTGTTCCAAGGTTAACTGTAATTTTGACTCCCCCACCGCAACTATAACAACTGTTATAACATACCACTGGATAAGTTGAATCGCGTGCAACCGTTAAAGTTCTATAAATTTCTTTGCGCGTTGTATCGTTTTTTGTACACGTTTCAAACCCATTAAAGATCTCCTTTTTAGTAGCAGGACTATCAAGCGTAAATTGGTATAAATAATTACCAGTAGGAATACTAAACGTTCCTTTCCAAGTGCTATCAGCAGCATTTTTTGTCAATCGTTGCGGAATCCATTTATTGAATGAGCCATTCACAAAAACACTATTGACAGGAGCAGGAACGCCTTTGGTGTTTACTTGAAAAGTTACAGTTTGATTTGTTGATGCATTGGTTTTAACTAATACATCGTCAAAAAAGAAATTTTGTTCTACCGTAGGTACATCGTTAAAATCGAAAAACAGCGTAAGCGTTTTATATGAATGCCCCACAGCAGGTTGGAGAGGTGCTTCTAAAGAATTTTTTGAAATATCGAAACAGTATTCTTGCCACGTATCGATGGCACTGGTTGAAAGCACTGTACCCACCCAGTTTGGTCCACCCGTTGATGAACCCTCGAGTTTGAGAGTGATATTTTTAGGCGTTTGTTTGAAAAGCGCTTTCAAACAAACTTGCCCGCCGTTTATTACATTAATCTCGGATGGTAATGAAACCGAAAAAGCACCTTGATAGGTTTGTCCACCTTTTGCTTTTTTAAAATTAGAGACTTTAGCACTTGTGTTTATGCCTGACTTTATTGGGTTATCTACTACTTGTGTTAATGTCGGCTCTAAGGAACTGCCAAAATATTGGAAATTAGCAGATTTAGCTGGCGATTCAAAATCGAGTATAACTGTTGTTTGTTGCGCGTTAATCACCTGAGCAAAAAGCAAAAAAAAGAGAAAAGTAAAATTTTTCATACAAATAAAAAATTAGAATAGTTTAGCTGAAGCAAATTAAAACTCAAATATCGCAATACTTATAATTAAGTCATCATAATTTAGTTGGACAATTACTGTACACCACAAAATAATGGTTAATGAAATAATGGTTAATGGTTAATTTTTTTCGTTTTAACCATTATTTCATTAACCATTAACCATTGTCCTAAGGTAGTCGTCTAAATTTTCTTCTGGTATTAAGCCTAAACGCTTTTTTAATCGGTAGCGACTTTTTTCTACACCTGTCACCGTTATTCCTAACAAATTAGCCATTTCTTTATTGCTCATATTCAAACGGGTGAGCGCGCACATGCGTAAATCATTTTGGGTTAACTGGGGATGTTTTTTCAAAAGAGCAGAAGTGAAATTCTGATTTACTTCATCGAAGTATAGAATGAATTGTTCCCAACTTTCCTCCCCAACAATTTCGGTGTTTAAAGTTGATTTAAGCTTTTTGAGTAGTTTATCTTTATCGTTTTCAGGGGCGCTCGCAATGTCTCCAATTTGATCTTTAATATTTAATAAACTTTCGTTTTTATACGCCATTTGTGCTGCCTTCGACATTAGCTCAGCGTTTTTGGATTTAAGTTCATTCGCTAATTTCTCATTTTGAAGATTCAAAACTACTTGATCGCTCGATAATTTCTCGTTCGTAAGTGATAATAAAGACCGTTCGGATTCTAAAATTTTTTGCTTTAATGCCATTTCTCTACGTTTAATAATTGTTTTTAAAGCCACTTTACTTGACAAAATTATTAAAATGAGCATAAGCAATTTAAACCACCACGTTTTCCAAAACGGAGGATTGATAATTATTTTAATTGTTTTTTCATCACTCCAAATCCCATAGCTATTGCTTCCCTTTACTTTAAAAAAATATGTCCCTGCATCCAAATTAGTATAAGTAATTAATCTTTGTTCTCCTGTAGTATTTCTCCATTGAGTATCAAAACCATCTAATTTACAGAGGAATTTATTTTCAAATGGGTCAGTAAAATCTAAAGAAGTAAATTCTATGGAAAAGACATTGTCTCTATTTGGAATCGTAATTTCCGATGTTTCTTCGAGAGCCTTCTCTAAAATAGTAGTACCATCAGAAAGCTTTCCAACTGGAACACTTTTATTAAAAATTTTAAAATCAGTGAAAGCAATTCTGGGTTTCTTATCATATATATGAATTAAATCAGGCTGAACAATAGTTAATCCATTAATGCCGCCAAAATAAAGCGTACCATCATCATCAGAAAGCGCAGCAGCTTGATTAAATTGATTGTTGATAGAATGTAGATTTTTGCGAAAATCAAAATTTAGAATAGTTGACAGTTGATAACTGTCAACTTTAATGCGACTTAATCCTTTAAAAGTGCTCATCCAAATAAACCCTTTTTTATCTTCTAATATCGACATGATAGCATTTGAAATCAACCCATTTTTTGTTGTAAAATGCTGAAAATTTCCATTTCCTAACCAAAGATTTAGTCCCCCACTTTCTGTTCCAATCCATAAACGCGATTTTGAATCTTGAAAGATACA
>JAYWBA010000244.1:0-9630 GCA_043781915.1 Saprospiraceae bacterium | reverse complement strand
AGTTGCAAGATCGGGCTGTGTTGCACGTGTTGGCACAGGTACTGCAGTATTGCTCGAATCAGTATCATTTATTTTTAAAAGACTCAAGAAATATCTTTCTGAGAAACCACAAGTGAAAGCGATTAACAAAAATACACCTACGTTATCAACTTGAATCCCTAAAGCGTTCCAAGTAAGTAGAACACACACAAAACTCGCTATTATAGCACCTACAATAGGGCGTAATTGAAACTGTATGATGCTTTCTCTGTATTCACCAATTTTAACCAACGAACGGCGAATTTGTAATAAACCACTTAAAAATGCGCCAATTGTACCCACCAAACTTGTACATAATATGGCAACCCATGGTCTAAAATCGTGGAGATTGTTTATAAAAGTAGATGTAATAATTATACTTGTTTCTTTCAAAAAAATTGGCAAACCAATCAACATAGTAACAAGTACAACGAATCCGGCAATAATGAGCATTTTCAACCTGTCAATTTGAAGTCCGCTATTTATTTCGGCATCTCTATCTGCTTGATTACTTTTTTCTTTTACTTTAACAATGGCGGCGCGTAAGCCACCTAAAGTCTGATCCGCTCGGTTCATTTCTGTTTCTAAGTACACACCCCATGGATTATTTGCTGCTTTGAAATCAGCTATCATAGAAGTGGCTGTTTCCTTAGCATAATGCGGTGGATATAACCAAACCATGTTTTCATCTATTAAATCGAGCAATGAACTTGCATTAAGCGGGTCTCCTGTTTTTAATTCTAAAGCTGTACGCGCTACGCTTAAAAACGAAACCAATCGAGCACCGATAACGCGATCGAAATAAGGCGAATTATAAAACGAATTGAGTGAGGACCTGAAATCGAGTTCAAGCCTTAAATAGCGCCAACGCAAATTATTCAGTATATAATCTTCGTATTCGCGCTCACGAAATTGCATAACTGAATGCGAAATTTGTGAAAGTAACCAACCCGGTTGAGGCCAATTTTCGGCAAGGAAATAGGGCGTTAAATCTTCGTCATAAGCATCTGGAGTAAAATCTGCGCTCCCAGGGTCATTTCCGATACCTCGATCGGCAACAACGGGTGGCAATTCGTTTTGTTTAACAACAGTTGGAATCAACTCGGTTGGTGTTAAGTGCTCTTCCGGTTGATTCGGCGTATCATTATTTTGTAAACTAGAAGTATCAATATTCATTTTAAATGTTTTTTGAAAAGCCCAAAATTAAAATAAAAAAGCTAAAGTAATAATAAGTTACTTTAGCTTCTAATTTTTTTAAATAAAAAATATTTTAATGGGCAAAAACCTTTTTGTTATCTAATTGACTGTACACGTTATACTCATTTTTCATGTGGTCTAACATTTCTAACTCAGAGGCAAAACGACTGAAAATGGAATAATATTTGTGTTTCTTAGAATTATTAGGCGTATCCATTTTCACATAATCTTGAATGTCTTTTTCGTCAATTATGGTTTTGTCATCCGTATAAATGTATAGTCTTTCAATCATTCCACGCAGACTTCTAATGTTTCCTTTCCAATTAAATTGCATTAAACTGTGCAACGCACCCTCAGTGAAACCTTTATCAGCTAACCCAGTTTTATTTGCAAACAATTTACTAAAATGCAAAACCAATAACGGTATGTCTTCTCTCCTGTCATTTAACGGTGGTAAGTGGATTTGAAGCGTGTTCAAACGAAAGTATAAATCGTCTCTGAATTGCTTCATTTCAATCTGGTGTTCTAAATCTTTATTGGTAGCAGCTATTAATCGAACATTCACTTGAATAGCTTTTTCATGGCCTAAAGGCGTAATTCTGAAATCTTCAGTAGCGCGCAGTATTTTTGCTTGCATCTCAATGTCCATATCACCAATTTCATCTAAGAAAATAGAACCTTCATGCGCTTGCTCGAATTTACCTCTGAAATCGCCCACTGCGCCCGTGAACGCGCCCTTTTTATGTCCGAACATAGTACTTTCAAATAATTCTTTTGTAATCGCCGAAGTATTAACTTCTACAAAATTTTTATTAGAACGAGCGCTTAATTCGTGAATCCATTTTGCTACTAATTCTTTTCCTGTTCCAGTTTCACCAGTAATGAGAACTGCAGAATCAGATTTAGCCGCAAGTTCAATGAGATGTCTAACTTCTTTAATCGCATCAGACTCACCAATTATCTCAATCGATTTATTTTTTTGTGAAATTTTTTGTTTTAGCGATTTCTGTTCTGTTTTTAGAACAGCCGTATTTATGGCATTATCCAACGAAATCAGGATACGTTGCATTTCAATGGGCTTTTCGATATAATCAATCGCTCCCATTCTGCAACATGACACAGCCACTGTAAGATTCTGATTGGCAGAGATCATGATAACAGGTGTTTCAGGGCATAATACTTTCAAGCGATCTAAAGCATCTGTGCCATTCATGCGTGGCATATCGATGTCTAAAAAAATACAGTCGTAATGTGCTTTGCGCACTTTATCGAGACATTCCATGCCATCTACAGCTTCTTCCACTGTATATTTTTTGCTCACTTCAATGATGTTGCGAATACCTTTGCGAATCGCTTCTTGATCATCAACGACTAAAATACGTGTTTCAGACATTAATTTTTTTTTAAATGATAGAGAATAGGATTAAAAACTATTTATTACAAATATACTATGGTTATTTAAATTAAAATAAAAATAATTTAAATTGTTTTGTCAAAATAAAAGTGGTCGATTATCAATATTTATGCGCACACCACCTCCAAAATACAATGTGGATTGGTTTCTGTTACTATCATCACTCACTTTTTTTCGTGCTAACATTTGCAAATTTAAAAACATATTGTGATGAAATTGCCAAGAAGCATCAAAACTCATCAATGAAATATTTGCCTTAATTCCTTGCCCAATAACATTGCCATAATCCATTAACCGCGTGTTGTAATCTGTAAGTATATCATTTCCATAGTTTTGATTTGGTGCATCTTCTCCAACATCAGCCAACATTACGATACCTTTTAAAAATAAATTTTTTGAAGGTTGGTAACGAACTATTCCCAAATACTCTTTAAAATTCGCGCCCAAGGGATCAGCTAGCGGTTTATTTTGATGCGTATAATTAGAAATACTATCGAAATGTGTATACGTAAAAGGTCGAACAAAGTTTGCTTCAACTTGAAAATCGAGGTGATCAATGCCGAAAGTATTTATGCTTTTAGCGCCAATTTGAATACCCCATTTATTAACCCAAGAATTTTTGTTGTCAAGAAAAAGTTCTTTAAAAACAAATTCATCTAAAATTAGCTGCCCGTAAACAGAATATTTTTTCTGAATATTCCATTTAAAATTTGTGCCTATCAATACATTATCCGGGCTTCCAAGACTGCCTTCTACTGTTCTGTAAAAAATGACAGGATTTAGATACTGAAATTCAAAATGATCTTTCCGAGCAAAAATAATTCCTTCAAAAATACCGAGAGAAAAATTCTTTCCAATCTTATAATCCAAATCGTGCAGAGCAATGTATTTTTTTGAAGCTAAATTGCTTCCATTAGATGCAACAGTAGGGTCTTCAGCAGCAAGTTCAGCGAATAAATTTTGGTACTGAAATTTCCAAACATTGGTTGTGAGTTTTAAATACAAATAATTTCCTGAAAAATTAGATAGAATCAATGAACGCTCGCCATCGCCAATAAAATTTGAGCCGTGTCCAAATTGTATATTAATATGTTTGGTGGCATTAAAGCTTATATATGCTTCACTCAATAAATAATCGTATCCATTTTTAACCTTGAAAATACTGCTACTGTAATCTTTTGAAAATCCAGAATATGGCAAAGCATATTTGGCAGTATAATCGACACCATAACCTGGTAATTGGGTTTGTGTTTCATAAATATTGGAATAAAAATGTAACCTATCATCCACACTACCTTGTAAAACTATACCTCGCGTGTTTGTAAAGATATTTTTATTATCATTTTTCAAATCGGGTGCGACTTGAAAATTAATCACTGGGTTAATACTTACATCGAAATATTTGGTATCTAAATACCATAAATCGGCGGGTCGGCGGTAAAATTTTTTCCAATAGTTTGCAGGTTCTTCTGGTTCTTTTTTTTCTTCATTTTCGCCTGTTAAAGTTGTTACATCTCTTAATTTACCAGAAATTTCTGGGTTATCATCTCGCAGGTATTGTAAATCTGATTTATCGAGTGGCAATAAATTTATATTTTTGGAAGAATCTACACTGTTCACTAAGTGCATGCAATCGTACCTCGAAATACTTTTCAGGGCAGTGTGTAAATTATTCTTTCCATCTGTCATTAAATCTAACCTATCTAAAATATGATAGGCGCGATCGTTCCACATTGGGTAACTTACATTTTGTGAGAAAGCATTCTTAAAAAGGAAAAAAGCAAAAAAATAAAGTAGTGAATATTTCAATTTGTAAGTTTTAAAAAATAGTGGCATAATTTATCAATATCGTTCTAAAAGTGATTTTGCACTTAACAATACGAAATTATACGACTTAAAATATGCAAGCGTTACTATTTTTTAATTTTTTTGCTAAGAAAAATAATTGAATACCTAAATTTGCCTTTTAAGAAAAGAATAATAACTAATGTTACAAAAAACTTTAAAAAATCCAGTTCAATTCAGTGGCATCGGGCTGCACTACGGGAAAAATATTAATCTCGAACTCAAACCCGGGGCAGAAAATACGGGTTATAAATTTATACGCACTGATTTAGGAAATCTTGAATTTGATGCGGATGTCAATTTAGTATCGCAAACTTTGAGAAGCACAGAGCTTAGTTTTAAGCAAGCTAAGATTAGTACCGTAGAGCATCTGCTTTCAGCGATTCGTTCTAACGGAATAGATAATGTCATTATTGAATTAGACGGTGAAGAAATTCCTATTTTGGATGGTTCGGCAAAAATATTTAGTGAAAAAATTAAAGCAGCTGGTTTAGTAGAACAAAAAACGGAGCGTACCTACTTCGCTATTACAGAACCCATACATTACAGAGATGAAAAAACGGGTGCTGAACTCATGGCTTTCCCTGATGAAAATTTTTCAGTTCAGGTTTTTATAGATTTTAACTCTCCTTATATTGGTCAACAGTCAGCATTTTATGACCAACATACATCTTATACCGAAGAAATTGCACCGAATCGCACTTTTGTTTTTTTAAACGAATTAGAAATGCTGTACGACAATGGCTTAATTCGCGGTGGAAATTTTGACAATGCTCTCGTAATTGCCAATGAAAAACTCGAAAATTCTGATTACGAACATCTCAAGCAAAAATTTAACCAATCAGAATTTACGATAAATTCAAAAGGTTTGGTTAATTCGAATGATTTTTATTTTCCGAACGAATTAGCGCGCCATAAACTTTTAGACGTTTTAGGGGATCTTTCATTGGTGGGTCAGCATATTAAAGCGCGCATAATCGCCATAAAACCTGGACACGATGCTAATGTCAATTTTGCTAAACTCATAAAAAAAGCGTACGAGCTTCATAAATCGAAGGAAGCCATCCCGGTTTATATTCCTGGTGCGAAACCAGTGATGGATGTAATGCAGATAATGAAAAAATTGCCACATCGCTATCCGTTTTTATTAGTAGATGCCATCACAGAAATTTCGGATCAACATATCATTGGTTTCAAACAGATAACGATGAACGAATGGTTTTTCCAAGGGCACTTTCCTGAAAACCCTATTTTTCCAGGTGTATTACAAATTGAAGCGATGGCACAAACTGGTGGCGTTTGGGCTTTAAGAAATGCGCCCGAAGGTGAAATTTGGGATACGTATTTTATTAAAATTGAAAATTGTAAATTTAAAGATAAAGTTTTGCCAGGCGATACTTTAGTACTATCAATAGTTTTATTAGAACCTATGCGGCGCGGAATAGTAAGAATGGGTGGGAAATGTTACGTAGGCAATAGAAAAGTTTCGGAAGCAGAATTGACGGCTTTTGTGCAAAAAAGACCAATTAGTTAAAAGAAACCAACTTGTTTAAATTTTAATTCGTTATTTTTAATTCTAACACGTATTTTTGCAAAATATGTAGTTAAAAAAAACTACCTTATAAACACAACCAACAGCGTACACGAAAACGTTTTATAAACGTTATAGTTAAAATCTGTTTGTAACCATTATTTAAGAATGGAAATTAGTAAGTTAAGTGTAGTTCATCAAGATGCCAAAATTGGGAAAAATGTAACCATAAGTCCCTTTTGTTTCATCAGTGCGGATGTTGAAATTGGTGATAATACTTGGATAGCTCCTAATGTTAACATTATGGATGGTACGCGTATTGGAAAAAATTGTAAAATTTTTCAAGGCGCTATTCTGGGTTCTACGCCTCAAGATTTAAAATACAAAGGCGAAAAAGCATATTTGTTTATTGGTGATAACACGACTGTTCGAGAATATTGCACGCTAAATATTGGTACAACCGCAACGGGAAAAACAGTAATTGGTAAAAACTGCCTCATTATGGCTTATGTACATGTTGCTCACGACTGTATTGTGGGCGATAATGTTGTTTTGGCTAATAATGTAACTTTAGCAGGACACATTGAAATAGGCGATTTTGCGCGTATTGGTGGCATGGTGGCTGTTCATCAGTTTGTTAAAATTGGGCAGGATGTTTTTGTCGGAGGTGGCTCTTTGGTTCCGCGTGATATTCCACCTTTTGTTTTAGCATCACGCACTCCCCTATCCTATACTGGTGTTAATCGCGTTGGTTTATACCGACGCGGATTTACAAATGAACAAGTCGATAATATCAGAGATATATACAGAATATTATTTGTCGATAACAGCAATGTTTCACACGCATTGAACATGATTGATGAGAAAGTTAAAAATTCACCAGAGAAAGAAAAAATAGTAAACTTCATCAATGATTCTACCCGTGGGCTTATAAAAAGCTATCGTACCATAAATTATAAAGCTGAGACTACTAAAGCTGAATAAAATCCTTTTTTTGCGTGAGCCTTCAAATAATTTGCACCCATATTTCTAAAAATTTTTCTAACCAAAAAATTATTACCGATTTCAACTACACGTTTGAATCGAATGAAACTTATGCTGTTTTAGGTGCCAATGGTGTTGGCAAATCGACCTTAATGAAAATTATTGCAGGCTATCTTAACACCTCATCAGGCACAATACAATATTTCGATGTAGAAAAATTAGTTCCATCAGAACAACAATACAAATTTATCAGTTTTGCTGCTCCCTATATGGAACTCATAGAAGAGTTCACACTTGAAGAATTACTCCAATTTCATCGAAAATTTAAAAAATTTAAAAGTAATTTCATTGAAAGCGATATTCCATCTGTGCTATTAAATACAAAATCTAAAAAAAAACCTATTAACACATTTTCGAGTGGCATGAAACAACGTTTAAAATTAGTATTGGCTATTTTTACTGACTCACCCATCATTTTGCTCGATGAACCCACAACAAATTTAGATACAGAAGGCATTGAATGGTTTCACAGAATGGTTGAAAAATATATTCTTCTCAACGATGGCATATTAATTGTAGCTTCTAACACAGAAACTGATTATTTTTTCTGCAAAAATCGGATTCAACTCGGCACGTGAAAAATATTTTTTTTCATAAAAATTGTTGGGAAAAAGATATTTTCTACTATCTTTGCAGCGCTAAAAGCAAATTGGGTTATGGTGTAACGGTAGCACAAGAGTTTTTGGTTCTCTTTGTTAAGGTTCGAATCCTTATAACCCAACAAAACGCCTCAGATTTTTCTGAGGCGTTTTTTGTTTTTGCTTTGTAAAAACTTTGTTTCTTTGTTCCTTTGTGGTAAAAAAAACGCTAAGATTAACCGCAACTTCACATAAAATACACAACTGATGATATTAAAGCCCATAGAAAAAAAAGCAGGTTTAACACCTGAAACTTTTCATCGAGATCATCTGTCGAGCAAGACTCCTGTTGTTTTTAAAGATTTATCAGCACAGTGGCCCGCAACAACTCTTTGGACTTTCGATTATTTGAAAGAAAAATATGGCAGCATCATTGTTCCACTTTATGGAAACGATTATCACAAGCCCGGCAAAAATTATATGGTGCCGCGCATAAAAATGCCATTTGGCGAATACCTCGATCTTATTCAAGCTGGACCGACTGAACTTAGAATGTTTTTGTTCAATATTTTTCACCACGCTCCTGAACTCGCTAAAGATGTTATTATGCCCACCATTATGCGCGGTTTTGTAAAAGAATACCCGTTCATGTTTTTTGGAGGTGAAGGTGCTGTCGTAAACTTGCATTACGATATTGATTGTTCCTCCGTTTTTTTAACACAGTTTCATACACGCAAGCGCGTCATATTATTTGGTCCTGATCAATCTAAACTTTTATATCAGCACCCTTTCACGGTACAAAGTCATGTCAATATTCTAAATCCCGATTACGATAAATTTCCTGCTTTAAAACACATTCAAGGTTGGGAAACAACTTTAGAACACGGCGAAACCATTTATATACCGAGTACATTCTGGCATTTTGTGCATTATGTTGATGGTGGATTTTCAATCTCATTGCGTGCACACGATAGCACAGCAACAAAATTGCGCGGTTTATGGAATATTTCTCGCCATTTTGCTATCGATAAAGGGTTAAATACTGTCATAGGTGCGCCTTGGAAAACGTGGAAAGAGAAACAATCGGTAAAGAATGCGAATAAGGCAATTAATAAGTATCAGGTTTAAGGTGTTAAGTGATAGTGAAATACTCAACACTTTATACTTTATACTTAAAATTTGGCGTTTAGATAAAAAAGAAATTATAAATCTATGCGCTTATTTTTTGTTTATCTTCTGACTCTGTTCATTTGTTCAACGCAGACTGTCGCTCAAAATAAAAAATTAAATAAATCGCTGAATTTAGGCGAAATAGAAGATAGTATTGCTGCTGTTAGTAATCAGTTAGCAACAGATTCGGTGTTTACTTTTAATATTGAGCGCAATGCACAATTAGAAAATCTTTTAGAGAGATTCTTGAAACAACCTGAGTCATTTAACTACGAACTAACAAAAACGAACGCACTTTCGGTTTTAACGCCCGAAGATAAAAGTTTTAGAATCATTACTTGGACTTTTTTGCGTGATTCACTTCACAACGAACATCACGGATATGTGCAACTCAATTCAGCAAAGCCCAGTTTCAAAAAACTAATTCCATCTACAAGTACCAGTTCTGAAAGTTTGCGTGAAGTGCTCACACCAGAAACTTGGATAGGCGCTTTGTACTATAATTTAAAGCAGTTTAAGTTTAATGGCGAAATGCGATATTTATTATTCGGGGTTAATCTCGGAGATGGGTCCGAAAAAGCTAAAATTTGCGATGTTTTAAAGATAAAGAATAAAACAATTACATTTGGATCGCCTGTATTTGTTCAGAAATCGGATGGTTCGAAAATTAAAAACAATCGCATAGTTTTAAATTACAGCAGCGACGCTGAAGTGCGTTTAAATTACGATGATGCAGAAAATCTCATTATTTTCGACCATCTAACGGGCGGTGCAAACAGCACCAATCAACCCATTTTAATTCCCGACGGAACGTATGAGGCATACAAATTAGG
>JAYWBA010000243.1:0-25730 GCA_043781915.1 Saprospiraceae bacterium | reverse complement strand
ACTTTGAATGAATTCGATGTAACCCCTTTACAATATTCGGTTTTGAGTTTTGTAGAAAGTAAAGGGCACCTTTTTTCGTCGGCACAACTCGCGCGGAGTTTTGTTATGACACCCCAATCAATGAATGAAGTTGTAGCAATTTTAATCCGAAAAGAAATGATTGAAAAAGCTACTGATCCGAACCATAAGCGGGTGCAACGCTTGAATTTAACTGCAAAAGGTAAAACAATTTTAGCGCAATGCATTGCGGCAATTGATGTAATGAAAGAAAATCTTTTAAGAGGTTTAGATGGTACTGAACTGAAAGTTTTTCGCAGCCTTTTGAACAAAATTTTGGATGAGGCGCGCGTGGTAAATGAATAATGGTAATTATTTAGCTAAAGCTAAATGTTAATCTGAGTGAAAATTGTCGTACTTGAACAACTACGATCAAAATTCGAAACGCAATTTCAATCTAATAGCATATTCGGAAACATTCGGATGATCGAGGTAATTGAGGCGTTTGATGAGATCGACGCGCAAAATTTTAAAAATGTTGGCAACACCCACCGATGCTTCCATATAAGGAACGCCGCCTTCAAACGAATAAGTTAATTTTCTGCCCGTACTATCTTCAGGGAAGTGATACGTTTTTCCACCGCCGGGTTTGTTTTCGTCATCTAAGCCGCCATAAATGGCGCGGAATGTTACAACTTCACGAAGTTTTAACTTTTTGATGAGAGGTATTTTATTGAAAATAAAACCATCGAATTGGTGCGTCATGTTAAAACTGACGTACTTATCGCTCACAAATTCCAGATTGTTCATCATGTTGTACGAAAAATCTTGATAAGCCAATGTTTGGTTAGCCCGATGATTTATCAACAATGGGAAAGGAACGACGCCAAATAATCTACCCGCTTCAAACATGACATCAGTCCTGCCAATAGGTGCAATGTAAAAGCGTTTTGAGATATCGAAACTGACATTGTGGTAATACAAAGGTTTACTAAATCTATCTTCTCCAAAACCAACATGGTAGTGCAAACCAAAAACGGGGTATTGATTCACAATGGGGCGACGACGATTTTTGCCTTGGAAATATTCTTCGTTCGGTGCCCAACGAAAATCAGCATAAATCTCGTTGGCATAAGTGTTTTTTATTTCAACAATGTTACCAGAACTATCGGTGTGCGTAAAGCGTAGAATTCCCGCAGGTTGCCACTCTAAATGCTGATAACCAACTTGATACATAAAGCCAGTTTCGTTTTCTTTTATGTACGAAAGTCCTATTGTTTTTTTATAGTACATTCTATCGTTCTTACCACGACGAAACGAGAGTAAAAAATTATCTTCATGTCTGTTCTGAACAACTTGACCGGGAATTTCGGTATTGTATTGGTAATTAAATCTTATGGCACTTTGTGGTTTTTCGCCAAAATTATTATCATTAAATTGATATGTTAGCGTCGTTCCATATTTCCAACGTTCATCGAGTAAACCGTAAGCACCAAAACCTTCAATTCTAAAATGTTTATTAAATAGTGGCGTTGTGCGAGCGCCAAAACGCATACGTCCACCTTCTACTTCATTAAAACTATACGCCGAACTAAAAGGACCCCATTCTATTTTATCGTTACACCAAAAACCCGAAAACAACAAGCTCGAAATTTTTGAGAAAGTTTTGAAGTCAGGTACTTTTTTAATGCTATCAATGGTTGAATAAACCGATTGCTCCGTTTTGGAAAGTCTTTCTTGACGAGCATCGAGCCAATAATCTTCGCCTTGTTTTTTGGCACCCGCTTTAACTATGGTGTTTTGCTCACCACTGTAAATATCGTTCTCGCGCGGTTTATTAAAAGTAAAATCTTTCAAACGCATCACTTTGCGACCCCACATACCAAAACCTTTCTTGCCGTCGCCAATACCAAAATCAATAGATGTTTCATCGCGCACCATCGTCCAAGAAAAATCGGGTAATTTATCAAACTCTTGAACAATGCTCATCGAGTTGAAGAAGTTGATATTAATTTCTGGGGGAAGCGTTAATTTAACTTGACGCACAGCGTACATCGTATCGTCAGTGATGTACAAATTGCCGATGAAAGTTAAATCTTGTTTATTGCGCGGAAAAAATGCCAAATTAATACAACGTGTGCCGCCTACCATCAAAGTATCCATGATGTAAAACCGATACAATGTTGGTGCTAAACCAGAAATAGGACTGACGAATTGTTTGTTCAGAAGCATCACATTGCTTTCGTAAATGTTTACGTTGGCGTACAGGTGTTGTAAATAAGCACCTAAACCTTCACCATCGAATAAACCTTCAATCAGACTTTGCTTTTTACCTTGTACGTATTCTTTTTTCGCTTCGGGCGATTTTCTAAAATAGACATCGCTCGCCGTTTCGGTAATGTAAGCTGGCAAAAGGCGTTTGTTTCTGATGCGCGTAGTGTCGATATTATCGAAAACGAATTGGAAATTTTTTAGCCATTTTTTGTGGCGCAAACTATCTGAAATATTAACTAAATCAATCTCAATTTTCTCGTATTTTTTTGCTTCGTAGTAATCGTTGCTTTCTAAGCGATTGAATTTTTTGTGCGCTATTACTTTTTCAATCAGTTCAACCGCAGGATTGTGCCTGTTTCTGTATTTACCCGAACCAATTGTAACGGTTTTTAATTGTGTGGCAGATGGGAGTAATTCTATTTTGACGGTTTGTGAAATGCCACGTGTTACTTTTATTTCTGTGTTCGCATAACCAACCGCTGAAATGACAATTAATTCCGATTTATCGGTGTAGTTAAGCTCGAACACACCAAACTCATCGGAAGATACGCCAATACTTTTTCCTTTTAAACCCACATTAGAATAAGGAAGGGGTTCATTGGTTTCTTTATCGATTACGCCGCCTTTTACTGTTGTTATTTGAGCGGATAGATGCGAAAGGGTAGGAAATAAAAAAAAGCAAGCTGCAAACACACTTTGCGTGTACAATCCGAACAACTTGATTTTATACGTTCCGAACATGGCTAAGTTTGCTATGAAAATGTGTTTAAAAATTACATTTAAAATTGCTTTTTTGTCGTGTCTATAGGATGTGCGAAAAAATAATTTTCAAAAGGTAAAGCTATAAAATAAAAATGAATATTTGTATAATTTTTTTTCATTTTAACTTAAACTTTTTTGTTTCTTTATAGTCTTAGACGGTTTTTGGTGTTAATGTCACCCCGAAATAGACTGTTTAACTAAAAATTTAACAAATTGTGCTAAAATTGGTTATGGACTTGTGGCTTGGCGCGATTAATTTCCCGCAGATTTTGCAGATTTTTCTCGCAGATTTTGCAGATTCAAACTTAAAAGACTATTAAAATCTGCGTAATTTGCGAGAAAAATCTGTCCCTACCATGTAGGGACGGGAAAATGATCTACGTGAACAGTTACGTTTGTTCTATATTGTGGTGCTCTGCACCTTTATGCCTAACATTAATCAATCAAATTTATGTGGAACACAAATACTTTATGGTTTGACATTTCAATCGTTACATTTTTCTTTTTGGTAGGCATTTTTTTTTTAGGTCATTTTAATGAAAGAAATCCAAATGGACGAAAATTGGCGAAATATTTCGTTACGCTTGCTATTATAATTCCTATCTCAATTTACTTTGGTAGAACTATTGCATTTACTATTTTTGCCTTAACTTTGATTCCGATAGTGTATATTCACGGTTTTTTACTGCCCAAAAAAGGAATAAATGGCTGGACAGGCGAACCTAAATCAAAATATTATGACTTCAGAGGGTGGGACAAAAACATTTTCGACAATGACAAAAATTAGTACATTCAACCAACCACTCGATAACCCTATTTGGAATGCGTTAAACTCAGGCAATAAACATTTGGGTTTTGGAAATGAGTGCGTGAAATATTTCGACTCACAGATTGCGCCGTTTGCTGGCATGAAAGAATTGAACCAAGAATCGCTCGAAAAATTATATGATTTGCTGCCTGATGAAAGCGTTGTTGCCATTGTAATTGCTGACACCCTTAAGATTGAAAAACCTTGGCAAATTCTCAATCAAGAACCTATTTACCAAATGGTGTATGAAAGAGCCACACTTTTTCCAGAGAGAAATATAAATTTTATTCCACTGAATACATCGCATGTTCCTGCTATGTTGGAACTCACAGCACTGACAAAACCAGGTCCGTTTTTAGGGCGCACCATTGAATTTGGTAATTATTACGGTATTTTTGACGGCGATAGACTTGTAGCGATGGCAGGTTTCAGAATGCAGACCGATGAATATATTGAAATCAGTGCAGTTTGCACGCATCCCGATTCAGTCGGCAAAGGCTACGGTACTACTTTATTGACTTTTTTAGCCAACCAAATAATCAGTAGAAACCTAATACCTTTTCTTCATGTGCGTGTGAATAATACAAGAGCGATAGAACTGTATAAAAGTTTGGGATTTTCCATTCGGCAAACCATGAACCTGAGTATAATTAAAAAGCCGTAATCATTTTTTTTCTTTTTTAAAAGTTAATTGTGACTGAATTTTACACATTCGAATGTGTAAAATTCTGTCACAATTATGCTGATCAAATTTGTTTTTAAAAAAATAAAATCAGTCGCGTTTCAATTTTATTCTTCGAGCAAATAATCGCAGAATACATTCCAATCGATGGACTCATCGTCGAAGAGTTTTATAAAAATATTTGTATCACAAATAACAAGATTCATAGTGCAAAGAAATTGGTTTACATTCTGTCACCCCAAGCATCCTTCCGGATTTGCTCTAAGGTAATATTTTTATCTTTCCAAATACCCGCCAACGCCATGAAATTAGGTTTTTCAGCATAAGGATTGGTAAATGGTTGTGTGCATTTTCTTTCTTTGTTTTTCTACGAAAGGGATTCCCAAGCGTTGTAGCAAAGGTCGAAGAATTTTAAAATCCGATAATTTATCTATTTTTATCACTAATTCCATAAAAAATTATTTTTGATTTAGACTATTTTAAAAATCTAATATCTTGGTTTTTTAAGTAAACTTAATCTCTAATTATATTCACATTGCTTTTATGAGTCCAACCAACGAAAATATCTTCGTTGGTTTCAAATTTAACTTTATACCAATCACCAGAGGTCTTTATTATCTCTAAATCTTGATTTGCAGGAATTTTGGTTATAATTTCAGATTTAGTAGAATTGTTTGCTCTAAGGCTACATCCAGTAACTGCAAAATATCTTTCAGTTCTTTGAGATGAATTATTCGTTACATTATCAGTATTAGGCGAATAATCTGTACTACTTGAGTAAAATTCTACAGCCAATGAGGAAATTCGGACTTCAACACCATTATAAATTACATAACTTCTATCTGAATCAGAGGAAGTTGTTCTTAAAATGGTATTCTTAGGTATATAACCTAATATTAGTTCATTGTGTCTACCGCCATTAGAATCATAATAAGGAGTACTATATAAGGTTCTATAGTACGGTTTACCACTTATCTCAAAATTTTTCCAAAAATTTTCGGCATTGAATCCAGGAATTGTTGCATTATTCGAATTTGAAAAAATATTTGATTCAGGAGTTGAATTATTCACTTGAGAATTATCTGGGTTAATTGTACCTTCTTTACCAGTATAAGGATTTATATTTCCCTTTGTTGAATAATTATCAGTATTAGTTTGATTAGGTAATGTTCTATAATAACCATTAACATTTTGACCATCTGAGCGAGTGTAAGGTTTCACATAAGTACTCCTAGGATTAGTTTGAGCAATAAGTATATTTGAAAAGACAATAAAAGTAAAAATCAGTTTACTCTTGTCCATATTTTATTTATTTTAAGCGAGTTTATTAATCCATGTAATAAGTCTCAAAAAAAGACTTTACTCTATACTCAAACACAATTCAAAACAACTTTTTAAATTCATCCGCAGTTAAAATTTTCAAAGATGGGAAAGGCAGATTCTTCAAAACATTGAAATGATGATCGTGGGTTACAATTATACCAGTTCCAGAAAACAAAGCACAATCTACAAATTTATTATCATCGGGATCAACGGTTATTAAATTAAGTCTGTAAAAACGGGTCAATCTAATAATATTTGGTAGTTCTTCAAGTGTTTTCATTGTATTTTCAGACATTGAAACGCTATAATACTCCTCTAATATTTCTGCATACTCATCTAAAATATCAGTTGTTACACATAAATTGAATTCACCGTCTATAAGTTTCTGGAAAATCCAATTATAAGGAGATGTCCTTGCAGCCGCTACAATAAGTATGTTCGTATCTATGACAGCAGAAATCATTTTTCAGCTTTGTAAGGCGTACGTAAATGTTGCTTCAAAATTGTTTCAGCATCATAACCGCGCTCTTTCCAAATCTTATCGGCTTCATCCATTGCTTTTTGTGCAAAGTAATTTGCAATTAATTTTTTGATAGCTTCTAAATCTTCATTAGATATAGGACGAGCATACAACTTCAAAAATTCGAGTTGTAAATTGTTAAATCCTGATTGTTGCACCAATACGTCCATAATTTTTTTAACAAAAATAGGCTTTTTTTGTCAAAAACAAATAATTTTTCTTTAAAAAAAGAATTTACAATAGATTATAAAAAAAATTCGGAAACAAACCCAAAATCAAAAGTAGCGCCCCACCGACCCACAACATAATATCTTGCATTGGGTCGTATTGTTGTTTTTGGATTTCGACTGCATCATCTGTCGAGCCGTACATAGCGATGAGAATTTTAAAATAATAGAAAATACCAACTAACGACATTACAATAGCGAAAACAACCAAACCCACATAACCTTGACTGATGGCATTTGCGAAGAGGAAATATTTTGCCATAAATCCACCGAGTGGCGGAATGCCTGCCATAGAGAGCAAAGCAAACGACATGAAAAATGCTTTCACGGGTTGCGTTCTACCTAACCCATTAAAACTGTGAACACTCGTTGAACCCGTTGCGTTGCTGACTTGATATAAAACAGTGAACGCTACAAGTGTAGCCACTGAATAACTTAAAGTATAGAACAATAAACCTTTTTCTGAAGTACCGCCCATGCACAAAATCGCGAACATCAAATAACCTGCGTGCGAAATGGAAGAGAATGCCAACATACGCTTGGCATCGTGTTGCATAACAGCCGTAACGTTGCCGACGAGGAGTGAAAGCACCAAAAGTATGGCGACAACATCAATCCACATTGATTGTGAACCTGCGAAACACATCACAAACAAGCGGTAAAATGCTGCAATCGCTGCGGTTTTCACAACAGTTGCCATGAGTGCTGTTATAGGTGTTGGTGCACCTTGATAAACATCGGGTGCCCAAAAATGAAAGGGTGCTGCGGCGGTTTTAAATCCGAGACCGACAATGAGCGATAATATACCGACTTGTACGAAGCTTTTATTGGCTACGGTTTGCTTGGCTCCGCGAATAAATTCCAAATCGAATGAACCAAATGCGCCATAAACGAATGCAATGCCGAGCAATAAAAAACCCGAAGCAAAAGCACCCATCAAAAAATATTTTAAAGCTGATTCGTTCGAAGCTAAATCGCGTTTGTTACTTCCTGCTAATGCATAAGCTGAAATGGAAAGGATTTCAACGCCAAGGAACAGCATCGTTAAATTATTGAACGATACCATCACTAATGCGCCCGTCAATATAAAAAAGAACAAAGCGTATCTATCCGTTGCATCGCGCATAGCATCGAAATACTTGACAGACATTAATAGCCACAACACACCCACAAAACTAATAACGCCTGTAAATGCCAAAGCGAAGTTGTCGAGCTTCATCATGTGATACCAATCTTGGCTGGTGTTCCAATCTAAAATGCAACTTACTATTGTCGTCGCTAAACCCAACAACGCTAACGGAAATGAGAGTTTGCGCGCGTTGAAAATATCGGCGAGCATGATGAATATACCTGTCAGCGAGAGTGCTAATAATTCTTTCATAAATTTATTCTATTAACTTCGTCCCTATAAAGTAGGGGCGAGGTTTGGAAAATTTAAATAACAAACCTCGTAGGTTTTTAAAACCTACGAGGTTAATCCATATCTCAATGAATCAATCCTTCTTGAAACGATTTCATCAATTCAGCGACATCGGGCGTGATAATGTTTGTCAATAAACTTGGGAAGATACCAAAAAACAAAATCATAAATGCGCAAGCTATGAGAACAAACGTTTCGTTCTGATCTAAATCGTAAACAGGGGTTGTGCTTAAATTTGTATTGCCGAGCATCATGGTTTGATAACCGCGCAACATATACACCGCACCCAAAATAACGGTTAGACCTGCAACGCCTGCCAACCAAGGATTAATTTGAAATATGCCGTTTATTAATAAAAACTCACCTACAAAACCTTGTGTTAATGGCAAAGCCACCGAACCGAGCAAAACAATCAAAAACAAAACAGCTAAATGTGGCGTCGCCGTGCGCAATCCGCCGAAAGCACCGATAGTGCGCGTTTGTGTGCGTTGTTGAATGATTTGTGCAATATAGAATAACCCTACAACGCTGATGCCGTGCGCAAACATTTGAACGACGCCACCCGTAATGCCTTCTAAATTAAAAGAAGTTAATCCAGCAGCAATGAGACCAACATGCGCGATAGATGAATAAGCAATCAAGCGTTTGAAATCGGTTTGAACCAAAGCCAAACAACTTGCATAAACTACGCTGATAACACACAATGCTAAAACAATATCTTCGGAAGCCAAAAAAGCTTGCGGCACCATTGGTATTAACCAGCGAATCAGTCCATACGTTCCCATTTTCAACATAATGCCCGAAAGTAACATTGTGCCTTGTGTTGGTGCCGAAACATACGTATCGGGTTGCCAAGTATGAAAAGGGAAAATGGGCATTTTAATCGCGAAGGCTGAAAATATCAACCAGAAAACTAAAAGTTGTTCTTTGTTCGAAAGTTCGTGTCCAGCGGCGTAGAGCGATTGAATATCGAAACTGTGCGCGCCTGGTGTTGCAAAATAAACATACAACAGACCCACCAACATCAATAACGAGCCTGTAATGGTGTAAATAAAAAACTTTATCGTTATACTTCTGCGATTTTCATCGCCGTAAGCCAAGCAGATGAAATATATCGGAATGAGCGCTAATTCCCAGAAAATATAAAACAAGAAACCGTCGCGCGCAACAAACACACCGATTAAGGCGGCTTGCATCACAAAAACCAAAGCGTAAAAGCGACTGTTGTAATCTATATTGCGAATGGTTAAAAGAATAAATGGTACAAGCACCACCGTCAGTAAAACCAAAACATACGAAATGCCATCTAAACCCACATTAAAATTAGCACCAAACGGCAACCAACTCACATTCATTTGCGTCATACTCTTGTAGTGATGCGTGAAATTGTGCGTTGCATAAATAAATAAGCCTACTTCTGCCAACGAAAAACCGACCGACAAACGTTTAGCAATATCGGTTTTAGCGAAAAGCATGAGCGCCGCTAAAACCAATGGAAGCAATATCAATAAAGCCGTAATCATATAAATTGTAGGTTATAGTATTTTAAGCAAAAAAATCAGAATAATAAACGCTATCATTCCAAAGAAATAGCCATCCACTTTGCCTTGTTGCACCAAACGGAGCGAACTCGAAAAGCGGGTGGTGAGAATCTTAATATCGTCAACGAATCCGTCGATGACGTGGTGTTCGATAAATTTATTGGTGAATGCTGAAATAGCATTGAGTGGTTTCGTGATGATAACGTTGTAAATTTCATCGAAATAAAACTTATTGTACGCCACTTTCGGAAAGCCCGATAACGATTCATCTGTGCCGGGTACGTTTTTACTATTGGTAAACATTCCGCGCGCAAAGAAAATGACTGCCGCTAATGCTAAAACTAATCCACCCATGAATACTAATTCATTCGGACTGCTTGCGCCTTCTTTCATTTCAACTGAAGAAGCTAAGAATTTATCTAGGAAATTTGGGATATGGAAAATTTCACCGAGTGATGCGGGTACTCCAATAAATCCTGCAATAACGGAAAATACTGCCAAAATAATAAGTGGAACCGTCATACTCGCAGGTGATTCGTGCGCGTGATGCTCTTGATCGTGTGTTCCTCTGAAATTGCCAGAAAAAACCAAGAAGAACAAACGGAACATATAAAAGCACGTCATTAAAGAAATCAGAACACCGATGGCGTAAATGCCAATGCCTTTGTGTTCTAACAAACCTGCCAAAATTTGATCTTTACTGAAAAATCCTGCAAACGGCGGAATACCTGCAATGGCAATGGTGCCAATGAGAAATGTTATATACGTTGTCGGCATCAATTTTTTAATGCCGCCCATATTTCTAATATCTTGTTCGCCACCTAAACCGTGAATCACTGAACCTGCACCTAAGAATAAAAGTGCTTTGAAAAATGCGTGCGTCGCTACGTGAAAAACGGCTGCAGAATATGCGCCAACGCCCAAAGCGGCAAACATTAAACCGAGTTGTGAAACAGTTGAGTAGGCTAATACTTTCTTTATATCGTTTTGATAAATAGCTATGATGGCTGAAACGAGCGAGGTTGTTAAACCAATCCACAAAATAAAATCGTTTGTGAATGGTGCGAGTGCAAATAAACTGCTCGAACGCGCTACCAAATAAATACCTGCTGTTACCATTGTCGCTGCGTGAATGAGTGCAGAAACAGGTGTTGGACCTGCCATCGCATCGGGTAACCATGTGAATAATGGTATTTGTGCCGATTTACCCATTGCGCCAATGAAAAACAACATTGTTGCTGCGGTGGCGGTGGTGGTTGTAAATTTTGAAAGAGTTTCAGGTGTGAAAACTTCGTCGTAGCGAATTGTTCCTGTGACAGAATAGACTAAAATAATTCCGAGAATTAAACCTAAATCACCAATGCGATTCATCACAAATGCTTTTTTGGCGGCTGCGGCGTAATCAATATTTTTATACCAAAAACTAATCAATAAATATGAACATAAACCAACACCTTCCCAACCAATAAACATAGTTAAGAAATTATCAGCCAATACCAAAACCAACATGAAAAACACAAACAGATTCAAATACGCGAAAAATCGGCGATAACCTTCATCATCGTGCATATAACCCGATGAGTACTCGTGAATGAGAAATCCGACGCCCGTGATAATGAGTAAAAATATACTCGTTAAAGGGTCAATTTTGCAATCGAACGTAGCGACAAAATCGCCTACGCGAATCCAATCGAATACATGCACTGTTTCAGAAATCGGATTGCGCACTTTCTCGAAAAAAATATCTAAAGCGATGAAAAAACTCGCCAATACACTACCGCACGCCAACCATGTTGTGACGGTTGTAGATAGTTTTCTGTTGAAGATACCAATGATTGCCCAACTCAAGAGCGGCAAAAACGGTATTAACCACACATACTGTGTCATACGATAAGATTATGTTTAACCTCGTAGGTTTTTAAAACCTACGAGGTTTGTTATTCTATTTTTTCCACGGATTGCATCCGTGGCTACATAATTCCTGCGTCCTTCAGACTGTTAAACTTCAATCTCGAAAATCCTGAAATCCTTCAATCTTGGTCAAATTATGGTCAAAACTTCAGTTTATTCAGAAAATCAATATCCGTAGATTTCGTATTTCTGAATATCATCATTAAAATAGCCAAACCGACAGCGACTTCTGCTGCTGCTACTGCCATAATAAAAAACACAAAAACTTGTCCGCCAGCATCGCCCCAAAAGCGGCTGAAAGCGACGAATAATAAATTCACGGCATTGAGCATGAGTTCAACGCACATGAAAATAACGATAGCATTGCGGCGATACAATACGCCCGTTACACCAATCGAAAATAAAGCGACACTTAACCAAACGTACCACATCAATGGCACTCCTTGAACAATTTGTTGCATAAATTTTATATTTTTCATCGGGCTTCACCCGATGCTATATTCCAACGCGCCATTGGCGCTTAATTAACAATCCCGAAAATTTTAAAATTCTAATAATCGTGGTTCAGACAATTATTCAGAGTCCTTTTTCCCCAACAATACCGCGCCCACCATACCTGCCAAAAACAAAATACCTGATACTTCAAACGGTAACATATATTTAGTGTAAAGAACGGTTCCGAGATTATTGATTAAACCCAAATTATCGCTGACAATGCTGGTAGTTGTCATTTTTTCTGCACCGCTGAGTGCTGCCACCATAACAATCATGAATAAACCACCGGCAACAACGGCTGCAATTTTTGAAAACAGCGGTTTTATAGGCTCACTTTCTACGTTCAAGTTGAGCATCATCATGACGTATAGAAACAAAACCATGATAGCGCCCGCATAAACAATGATATGTACAATGGCTAAAAATTGCGAATTGAGTAAGAAATAATGTCCGGCAATACAAAAAAACGTGACAATCAGCGCCAACACATTATAAACTGGATTGGGATGAAAAACTACCACAAGCGCACTCGCAACGGCTAAAACCGATAGAATGGCGAAAATGATGGGTGTTATCATAAATTAAAGTTGGAAATCATTACAAACAGAGGCAAATATAAAATTAATGTGCAGAATATTCATCGTGCGGTGCATTAAGTTTATCCTGCCACGTCATATTATGTGTATGAAATTTATCGTGTTTAAATTCTAAAGTTTCTGGTGTTTGGCGTTTCGATACGTCAATGCGGGTCGCTAACGTTTCGTTGAGTTTATCTTTGCCGTAAATCATGGTGTTTCTGTCTAAATCCGATGCGACCAATCTATCGGTTAAGAAGATCGCTTCTTTCGGGCAGGCTTCTTCGCACAATCCGCAGAAAATGCAACGCAGCATATTAATTTCATAAATAGCGGCGTATTTTTCTTCGCGGTATAAATGCTCTTCTCCTGCTTTGCGCTCGGCGGCAACCATCGTAATCGCTTCGGCTGGGCACGAGATTGCACACAAACCACAAGCTGTGCAACGTTCAGCTCCTGCATCGTCGAGTTTCAAAACGTGCTGACCTCTGAACACGGGCGCAATTTCGCGCATCTGTTCCGGGTATTTAATCGTGGCTGACTTTTTAAAAAGATGCTTCGCTGTTATTCCCAAACCTTTGACAATAGCAGGCAGATAAATTCTTTCCGCTAAAGTCATGTCTGTATTCGTTACCTGCTTGGCGCGATTGGTAAGTTGCATAATTTTTTATTTTATTTTGAACCACAAAAGGCACAAAAGAACACAAAAGTATAAATCCTAAAAATCTTTTAATCCTGTCAATCCTAATTCAGGCAATTAGTGACCTGTAATTGCCATCCAAATTTCATGGCGCATCATCACAATTCCCGTTAAAACCAAATTCAAAATAGACAGTGGTAAAAGTGTTTTCCAACCCAAATTCATCAATTGGTCGTATCTGAAACGCGGAAGCGTCCAACGAATCCACATGAAAAAGAAAATGAAGAAAATAATTTTAGCCATTAAAAACCCGAAACCAATCAATCTCACCCAAAATTCACCGATGCCATTAAGCAGCGTTTGCTCGAACGGAAAATGATAACCGCCAAAATACAAACTCGAAATAATAGCGGAAGAAATAAACATATTGATATACTCAGCGAAAAGGTAAAAACCTAATTTCATCGAGCTGTATTCTGTATGATAACCACCCACTAATTCCGATTCCGATTCTGGCAAATCGAACGGAGCACGATTTGTTTCTGCGAAAGCGCAAATTAAAAATATCAAAAAGCCTAACGGTTGATAAATCACATTCGCCCAACTGCTTTGCTGGTCAACAATTTCGCCTAAATTAACCGTACCCGACATCATTACAATCGCCACAATGCTCAAACCCATCGCGAGTTCATACGAAATCATTTGGCTCGATGCGCGCAAAACCCCTAAGAGTGAATATTTATTATTCGATGCCCAACCGCCAATCATTAATCCGTAAACTCCCATTGATAAAACACCAAACACAAACAAAATGCCGATGTTGATGTCCGAAATTTGAAAATGAAACGTTTGTCCGTTAATTTGAACAGGGCGCATCCAAGGGATGACGACACCCGTCATATTCGCGACAAACATAGCAATACAAGGACCCAAAATAAATAACCATTTATTCGCTTGCGCTGGAATAAAATCTTCTTTCATGAACATTTTTACACCATCGGCAACAGGTTGCAATAAACCGAACGGACCTGCGCGATCGGGACCAACGCGATCTTGCATGAATGCTGCTATTTTGCGTTCGCCGTAGGTTGCATAAGCTGCAATGCCTAATGCGACTAAAAATACAGCCAAGCAAATAATAAATTTGTAAACTAAAATGATCATAAACCTTTTATTTTCAACCTAACAGGTTTTCAAAACCTGTTAGGTTTGATTCTTTTAAACATTTCAAACCTGTTAGGTTTGAAAAACCTAACAGGTTGACAATTTATTTATCAAAATAAACATCGTGCTCCGTCATTGTTTCAGGTAACGACATTTGCGCTTCGAGTAAATTATTCGGATCTAAAGCACCTGACCCGAGACCATGTTTAACGCTATCCAAAACAGGATGCACTTGATGATTCGCCCGATTCAAAGAAATTTGAGCCATGCGCGTATCAAACTGAATGGCTTTAAGCGATTCGTAATGATTTTGCGCAATGACCGAATGACGATTAATTTTTGCAGGTCCTTCAATTACCCAATCAGAAATTTCTTTTTTATGGAAACGACAATCGTTACAAATCCAATCTACTACTTCGCCATATTCATCTTTTCTGCCTGTTACGCGCAAAACTTCATCGCCCTTAAACCACAAACGCGTTTTACCCGAACATTTTGGGCAATCGCGGTGCGCATCAACAGGTTTTGTAAACCATACGCGGCTTTTAAATCGGAAAGTTTTATCGGTGAGTGCGCCGACAGGGCACACATCCACCATATTTCCTGACATTTCATTGTCAATCGCTTCTTTAATATACGTCGAAATTTCTGCGGCATCGCCCCGATTAATAACTCCATGCACACGACCATCTGTCAATTGCTCCGCTACTTTCACGCAACGCCAGCACATAATGCAACGCGTCATGTGGAGTTGGATATAATCGCCAATATCTATTTTTTCAAATTCGCGACGGCGGAACTCGTTGCGCGTTTGCATTTTACCGTTTTCGTAGCCTAAATCTTGCAAATGACATTCACCTGCTTGATCGCACACTGGGCAATCAAGAGGATGATTGATGAGCAAAAACTCAACTACACCTGCGCGCGCCTCTAAAATTTCTGGGGAGGTTATATTTTCAACCACCATACCATCCGCCACAGTTGTTCTGCACGATGCCACAGGTTTAGGAATAGGTGTAGGGTTGGCTGCCGAACCTTGCGCCACGCGTACAATGCACGTTCTGCAATATCCGCCTGATGTTTTGAGTTTCGAATAATAACACATAGCAGGTGGCACAATTTCGCCACCAATCATACGTGCTGCTTGCAAAATGGTTGTACCCGCAGGCACGTCAATACTCTTTCCGTCTATCGTAACTTTAGGCATATAGGCGCAATCTATAGTTTACTTTTTGCTAAAAACTCTTCAGTACTTTCAGCTATGTACACTCCAAAATAAATGTACGCCGCGAAATTACTAAAAAGTATGAATAACGTAATTATTTTAATGTAAAAATTATGTGAAAGGATGGAATTTAGATTTTATGTAGAGAAGAGCGGTGTTAAGGTTATGCCAGTTCATCAAATCGCTCCTCATTCAGTAAAATATAATTAGTGCCTGTATCTATAATGGTAGCATCGGGAAATATTTTTAAAAAGTAATTTTTAAAAAACGATCGGGCTTCGGTTCTATCAGTTAATGAAGCCGCTAATTTATTGAAAAGAATAATACCATTAGGATTTAAACGCTCTTTGAGGGCTTCTAAAAAATCGAGTGTTTCCAAATCGGGTGGTACAATAATGTCTGTGAAAACATCGACACAGATGAGGTCAAATTTTTGGTTGAAATAACTGTCAAAATATAGCGCATCGCCCAATCGAATATCAAAAGGCGATTTTAACTCGTCAAGCACGTAAGTTTTGAATAAACGCATCACTTCCACGTCAATTTCAACAACGCTGTAATGGTAATTCCGACCAAATCTATTTTCGAGCATAAAAGGTATGCTGCCCAAACCAATTCCTAAAATCAATACGTCTTTGACAGGAAGTGTTTTGATTTTAATGCGTTCAAACGATTGACTGAAATTATCGTATAAATCGGCATAACTGTAAATGGCGTTTTCTGTTTTGAGCATATAGCGCCCGCGTTTTAAACACACTTGTAAAACGGGATTGTACGGGCTTTCACTTTCTTCAATAAGTTGGTCGCTGATATAACTTAACAAGCGCGTTGAAACGGGTTGACGCATAAATTTGATTAAAATATTCTTATGTTGTTAGTCCTACATTTGCAACTACTTCACTTGTTTGTTTATCGGTTTTGATATTTTTATTAGCACGATTGAGTAAAACACCAGAAACAGAACCCACGACAATGGTGTAAAAAATTTGTATTGAAAAGAACATAATGTTCGCGAATGAGAATGCGTCATCGCCTTTTATATTGTATAAAAGTAGCGCTGAAGTCGCCAAAAAATGATACGTTCCCATACCCCCCGGCGATGGAATAACCACGCCAAAAGTACCGAAAACAAAAACAGTGAGTGCAGCAAGCGCAGGTAAATGCGCCGTCGGTGGAAATGCAAAAAAGCAGAAGTACGTCATTAAGAAATACATCACCCAAATAGTGATGGAGTGAAAAAGGAAAAGCGGTAAATTTTTGACGTAGCGAATCGACTTCACACCATCCGAAAAACGTTGAACAAATGGCGCGAGTTTATTAATCAGCGGCAGTTGTAAAATTCTCTTTCTTAAAATGAATGCTGCAATGCAGGTTGCAAAACCCAAAGCAACCAACACCAAAAACCAAGTTGATTGCAATAATTTAAAACTACCATCGCCAGAACCCATGTTTTTATCGAGCCAACTCCAAAGTGTACCGTATTCGATAAAAAATGCGAAGCAGACAATGAGTACCAACGAGATTAAATCTAAAACCCTGTCAACCACAACCGTTCCCATCACTTTCGACATGGATTGGTTTTCGATGCGCGCCAACGTGCCTGCACGCACAAATTCCCCTGCGCGCGACATCCATAAATTGGTTAAATAGGTAACGTTGACGGCGTAAAAGCAATTCCGCGTCTTGGGTTTAAATCCGAGCGGTTCCATCAGCATGCGCCAACGAATAGCACGCGAAATATTGCTTTGTGTAAAGGCTGCAAAAACCAATAGCAGCCACGCTAAATTGATAGATTTGAAATCTGCAATAATTTTTTGAAACAACGGATATGCCGCTTTGCCTTCTAGTTTTAGTTGCGCTTGAAACGCATTGTTCTGGCTGTTGTATAACCACACCATAATGGCAGTGCCAACACCAAAAAACAAGGCGTACTTAAATATCTTTTTTACGAGTTCTTTCATTGCGCAAAGGTAAGATGTAAATTCTTCTCTAAATACAGATACAATTTATCAATAACGAACTATTTTAATTTTAGGTTTATAGAGGCTTCTCTCGTAGAAATATTTCCTGCATATTCGGCAGATTTTTACTACTATTTTAATTGACAATCTGTAAAATCTGCGAAAAATCTGCCGAATATGCGGGAAACTTCCTACTAGAGAAATCTACAGTCCAATACCAATAATAACCGATGGACTAGAAAATTTACCATCTTTTAAACTTGTCGCTACATCCAATCTGAAAATTTTAAATAATCCCCAACCCAATCTATCTAAACCGAAAGAATATTCGGTATAGTTTTTTAGATCTGGCGTAGTTAAGTAGCTCACTTTAATGACTTCAGTGGCACCTAATTTTTTAAGTAATGGAATTTTATCGAAAATAAATCCGTTAAATCGGTGCTGATAGTGTGCTTCGAAGTAAGAACCTGTTGTACTATATTGATAATACGGCAACAAAAAAAACGACGACATATAAGTGTTCGGATTTCCAAAAATGGTTTGATTGCCGTTGAAATGCTGGTAATCGACAAAACTAACATTTTTAGAATTTAAAAAAGTACCGAATGTAGCACTGAATTCAGATACGCCAATAAGTCCGAAATTGATAGTAGGTTGCTTAAAATTGAAAGCCACGTTATCGAAATCAGCCCATGCGCTTTGAACAGCCAAAGCTTTTTGGTAAGTTAGTGAAATAATGGGAGAGTTCGGATCATATTCAACTTGTTTATGGTTTGGATATGAGGCGAATTTTTGATTGAAATTATACGTCAACTTAATTCCTGTTTTTAGAATATTCGCATCGTTTAAATTGGCGACTGGATTCACATTCTCGGTCGCATTGGAATACAAATCATCAACTCCAACATTGGTTTTCTGATAATTGACCGAAACATTATTTCTCTGAGCACCTTCAACTGTTGCATCAATGAACAAGCCATTCGCAAGTTCTTGCGTATATCCCAATTTGGCAAATACTTTATCGTAAAGACGAAGGTAACTTTTGCCAAAAAACCACATTTCAGTTTCGTTGACTAAATCTGAAATAGGATTGTGTTCATTGAATTGCTCTAATTTTTTTCCGCCCGAAAAGCTAAAAGTAGCACGATTAAAACCATTCAATCGAAAACTGGCGTTAATATCAGCGCGTACAACCTTTTCCGAAAATCCATAAGTGATTGTTGGGTCAAACTTGAGAAGCTTATAACTCTCTTTATCAAATCGTTTCGAAAAAGTAAATGGCAGATTAAGAACATACCCTTGAATAGGATTTAATTCATAAACCATAAAAGGTGACGCAATTCCCCAACGAAAACCCGTTCGCGAATTTCGATGCGAGTAACCAAATATCAAACTTCCAAAAGAAAACTTATTAGCCACTTTATCGACTGAATCTTTATATGAGGGCGATTCTCTAACTAATTTAATGCTGTCTTTCTTGACATAATCTTTCTTCTCTTCAACCGTTAATGGAATAGGGCGAATGGCATTGAAAACAGAATCATCTTTAGCTCGAATATCGTTTTTAGCACTATAGACTTCGGCACCAAAAAAATTGTGTGCAAAATTCGGATGCAGGTTATAGTTCGAAAAAACACCTGAAAAATTGCCTTTAATTTTTATTCCCAGAAGAGTGAGTTTAAAATCAATTGTTTGCGAAGTTGGTCGCCAAACATCGGGTGCTTCAACCGCTACGTGCGTTTGTTTAAGCCATAGTGTATCGAGAATAGGTTGCTGAAGTGATGTTCCTGTCAGATATAAATCGACGGCTGAAATATTCCATTGGTTATCGACAATGTAAATAAATCCTCCCCACGTTGGATCTTCTTTTCTTTTCGGAATAACCTCAATTTTATTAACCGTATAACCCGCCGAATCGCGAATTGTACCTATCAATTTGTATTTATAATAGAGCATCGCATCACCTGCGAGTGGTGAAAGGGTTTGTCTCCCAATTTCTATATGATTATCGTAAAAAGTAAAATCAAAAATTTCTGCTCTGTTAAATCCAAAACCGTTATCGCTACCACTCACTTTAGAAAGTAAAAGTTCTTCTTTTCTATCGTTGGGTAAGGCTACATAATATTTTGAAATCGTTTCCGAGAGATAAACTATTCCTTGTCGGTTAGAGTCTAAAGAACCACCTAACGTTCCCAATTCTCTGCCTAATAATTTTTTTGGCGCCGATATTATTTTCTGAACACCTTTTATATACACATCGCTCGAATATGCTTTCACTTGGTCGCGAAAATATTTTCTTTTTTTGATGGCTTCGCGCATAACAGCGTAAGCAGGGTCTTCTGCATTGGCATGCACAACAAATTCAGAAAGCTGAATCGACGCGGGTTGTAAAACGATGTTTAATGTAATAGCCTTACCGCTATTTACAACGGTTCGCGTTGTTTTCTGATAACCAATGCTTTGAAAAGTAATTGCGTTCGAACCGCGTTCAATATCTAAACTGTAAAACCCGTCTTCATTCGCCGATGTACCTTTGGTTGTGCCTTGAATAATGACATTTGCGAACGGAATAGCTTCGCCTGTTGTGCTTGTAATTTTACCTGTGAGTTGAGCGGAGGCTAAAAAAGGAAAAACAAGAAGCGTTAAGGTTTGTAAAACTTTAGTTGACATCGAATTTTTTTATAGTTAGAACTAAAACAGTAGAACGTTTAAATAATGCTTTTCGTTTTTCGTTGTCTCAACTTTTAAACTGCCGCCGTGTCCTTTTGTAATAATATCATACGCCAAAGATAAACCCAAACCTGTGCCTGCTTTAGTTTTGGAACAAAAACGCTACAACTAAAATTTTTAGCATCATAAATTTACAGTTTTATAAAAAATCGGCATCAAAAAATTGACTGCGATATTGAGAGTGAAAATCAAATAAAACTACGCCAAATTTTTTGGTTAATTTATATTAGACTGGAAAATTTTTACCTTTGTTGAAAAAAATACTTATTGGGTAGATTGGCTAAAATAGCAAAAAGTATTTGGAAAAGTGCTTTCGTAGATTAATCGTTGAGTTTTACAAACTAAAATCTTTTACCTTTGCATTTCAAAACCTATACTGAAACAATTTCTCCTACTATTAGTTGACATTTGTTAGTTGACATTTGTCAGTTCTAGTAAATCCATAAACTGTCAACTGACAACAGTCAACAGTCAACTAAAAAATTTTATGTTAAAAGAAATCATTCAGACAAAAGCAAAAGCGAAATTTGCGTCGGTAGTAGCTACGCGACGATATTTGCACCAACATCCTGAGTTGAGTTACCAAGAAGTTGAAACGGGTAAATTTATTGCCGATGCTTTAAATAAATTAGGAATTCCGCACACACATGGCATTGCCGAAAATGGCGTAGTTGCCATTATTGAAGGTAAAAATCCCAACAAGAAAACGATTGCTCTCCGCGCTGATTTCGATGCGCTCCCGATTACAGAAAAAAATGACGTTGACTATAAATCGCAGAACGAAGGCGTGATGCATGCTTGCGGACACGATGCGCACACTGCCAGTTTACTCGGTGCAGCAGAAATTTTGTTTGAAATGCGCGATGCGTTTGAAGGCACAATAAAACTCATTTTTCAACCCGCAGAAGAACGCACACCTGGGGGCGCGAGTATTATGATAGCTGAAGGTGTTTTAGAAAACCCTTCACCCGAAATAATTATTGGTCAGCACGTGCATCCACCACTGAGTGCTGGTAAAGTCGGTTTGAAAAGCGGTGTTTATATGGCATCGAGCGATGAAATATTTATGACTATTCATGGCAAAGGCGGACATGGCGCCACACCGAATGAATGCATCGACCCGATTTTGATTGCATCCCATATCATTGTAGCCTTACAACAAATTGTAAGCAGAAGAAGCGACCCAACCATGCCAACTGTTTTAACGTTGGGCAAAATCAATTCGCGCGGGGGCGCAACCAATGTTATTCCGAGTGCGGTTGATATTGAAGGAACATTCAGAACATTGAACGAAAAATGGCGCGCCGAAGCGAAAGTTATTATGCGCAATATGGCAGAAAGTATTGCGAATTCAATGGGTGGAAGCTGCGAATTTAGAATCGAACACGGCTATCCTTTTTTGGTGAATGATGCTAAATTATCAGCACAAGTTAAAGAATTTATGCAAAATTACCTCGGCGAAGACAATGTCGTTGAGTTGCCTTTGCGAATGACCTCCGAAGATTTTGCCTATTACTCTCAACGCATTCCAGCGTGTTTTTACCGTCTCGGCACAGGTAATAAAGAAAAAGGCATTACAAGTAGTTTACACACCGATACATTTAATATTGACGAAAATGCACTTGAGGTGAGTATTGGTATGATGGCGTGGTTGGCGATAAGTTATCTTAACAGTTAGCTATCAGCAATCAGCCTGCGAGAAAAGCTGACTACTGATAGCTGAAGGCTGATAGCTCTCAAATATTCTTCACAAACATCCACTTCGCCAAATCTTTAAGTTTTACTTTTTTGCCATACAGCAAAATACCAATACGGTAAATTCTACCAGAAAGCCAAACCAAACACACCATTGTTCCAATCAACAAGGTGAGTGATAAAGCGACTTGCCAAAACGGTGGATTAAATGCCAAACGCGCAGGCATAACGATGGGTGAAAATAATGGAAACATACTCGACCAAACAGCCAAACTACTATCGGGTGCACGCACAGCCGTTGTCATAATCACAATAGATAAAATTATGGGTATCGTAATCGGGAAAGTTAATCCTTGTGCTTCGCCTGAATCTTCACCAACAGCAGAACCCACTGCGGCATAGAGTGACGAGTACATGAGAAACCCTGCCAAGAAAAATAATAAAAACAACGGAATAATGGCTATCCAGTTTTGATGTTGTAGTTCTGACATGATTTGCGATGTCATATCTTGTGATTGTGTAGCGTCAATGTCCATGTTTGGCATTTGCTGCATTGAAACGCCGGGTCCGCCCATTTTTGAAGGTGGCGGTGTTTTCATGCCTGGAATAACGGATGTTAAACCCACTACTAAAGCAATCACTAAAACGATTTGAATCAAAAATTGCGTTAAACCCACTGCGCCAACGCCGATAATTTTTCCAAACATGAGTTGCATCGGTTTAACCGAACTTATCATCACTTCTGAAATGCGGCTTGTTTTTTCTTCCATCACAGATCGAAAAACCATCATTGAAAACAAAAGCACGGAAATGTACATCGCAAATCCCATAATATAGCCAATGCCCATCGCAACATCGCCCGAAATGCTCGAATTTTTTTTATCTGTTCCATTTGCCGATTTGCTGGAAAGCGGAAAAACATCGACTTTAATGCGCGAATCTAAAGTCGCAACTTTCTTTTCGTCGAGACCCAATTGTGCTACTTTCAATGAGCGCAAAGGTTTTTCAATCGTTTGTTTGATATTTTCGCGCAATTCTAAACCGAGTTTATCGTCGGAGAAATAACTCACAACAAATTTTTTATCTGATACATTTTTTAAAGCAGGTACAATGAGCAGCGCATCGAATTGCTTGTTAGTTACTTGTTGTTTTGCTGTTTCTTCCGATTCCTTCACGACCGTAAAAATAATATTCGAAAACTTAGGCATTGAATCTGTTTTCAAAAAACCACCTTGATCGATAATAGCAATGCGCTTCACATTGTCGTCTTTGAATCCTGCGAGTTTGACGTTGAAAAAAACAAATCCCGCAAACAAAAGCGGTGCTAAAAAAGTACCGACTAAAAAAGCGCGTGTGCGTATGCGCGATGTGTATTCGCGCTTAATGATGAGCCACAATTTTTGCATAACTATCCGACTTGTTTAATAAAAATTTCGTTTAAACTCGGTAAAATTTCGTTGAAACTTGTGAGTTCCACGTTTGCATCTACCAAAGTTTTTAAAATATGGTGTGTTGATTGGGCATCGGTGAGTTTAAATTGCGCATTATTATCCGTCAGTTTTACAATCGGTAAACTGTTTTTAAGATCATCTGAAAGTTGACCGTTGAAATTACATTCAAAAATATTTTCCTTGAATCTGTTTTTAACGTCCTTAACCCCACCTTCTAAAACCACTTTACCTTTGTTAATGAGTACAATATTGTCGCAAATTTCTTCTACTTGTTCCATGCGATGCGTCGAAAAAATAATAGTCGTACCGCGTTGCGCTAATTCGTAAATTTCATTTTTCAATGTTTCTGCATTGACAGGATCTAAACCAGAGAACGGTTCATCGAGAATAAGCAAATTGGGTTTGTGAACAACCGTAGAAATAAATTGCGCTTTTTGTTGCATTCCTTTCGAGAGTTCTTCCACTTTTTTATTCCACCAATCGCCAATTTGCAATTTTTCAAGCCAGTAAATGACTTCGCGGCGCGCATCGGTATAACTCAAACCTTTGAGTTGCGCCAAATACAAAAGATGTTCACCAATTTTCATTTTTTTGTATAAGCCGCGCTCTTCGGGCATATAACCTATGCGTTGTGGATGATCGGAATTGAGTTTTTCACCGCCAAAATATATTTCACCGCTATCGGGTCGAGTGATGTGTGTAATCATTCGGATGAGTGAACTTTTGCCTGCCCCGTTCGGACCGAGCAAACCAAAAATACCACCATTCGGCATGTCAAATGAGATGTGATTGACGGCAATGTTTTTCTCGTAAGATTTTACAACGTCTTGAATACTTAGAATAGAGTTAGACATTCGTTTTAATTAAGAATTTAGGAAACTATTTAGCTCTAGCTAAATAATCGCGAATTTATAACCATTTGCAGCCATAAAATTACAGCACAAGTAGCGTAATGAAGTATTTTTTCGACAGAAAATTAAAAATGACCGACAAACACAAACTCGAATTTATAAAAATTTCTCATGAATCAAGCCCATTCAACAAGGCTTCTGTTTTGTTTAGCGATTTATTGTAATATCTCATTACCCATTTTGAACTGAAAAGCAGGAAAATATAGCCAGCAGAAAAGGAATAAATCCAGTAATATTTATAAGCCATCGAATTGTTAGTACTGAAAAGTTTCGACATCAAAATGATTGTACAGACTAAAAGCAAACTGCTCAGTGTTAAATTAAGTCGCTGAAATTTGTAAAATTGCTTTTTCTGACTTGAAAATTTTGCCAGCATTTCAACAATCGGGTCAGTTAAATTTTCCATAAATTTAAACTTTTGAAGACTCATAACGCTCAAAATGGGCAGCACAATTAAAATGAGAATCGCCACTATTCCAGTCAGTTTAAAAAAGATAGTGTCTAATTTGTTTAAATTTACGACCAAATAAACGGCACTCAAAATACATATTGCACTACCCAATAACTCAGGAAGTATTATTTTTTTCAAATCTGAATAGTATTTTTGTTCAATAATTTTATTTACAATCAACGTGTTTAGAACGGCTTCCTTTTCCAGTTGTTTATTCAAAATTTCCCAATCGTATTTTAAATCATCTAATTCCATAATTTTTCTTGTTTTGAAATTTGAGCCTTTAATTTTTCTTTTATTCTCGATATTTTTGTGCCCACATTACTGACTGAAATCCCAATGATTTCTGCAATGTCGTCATGGCTTTTGTTTTCGAAATAGAGCATCACAATGGCTTTATCGAGTACATTCAAATTATCGATATGCTGCCTGAAAATTTGCCATTTTTCTTCCCAATCACTGCCGTCTGAATCGTGTATATCAGTTACTAATTGTTCAATCGGAACCGTTCTGATTTTCCTTTTTGAAGTTTTGAGCTGATAAATAGCTACATTCACAGCCACCCGATACATCCAAGTGCTTAAACTCGATTCTTGCTTAAACGAATCAAACGATTTCCAAAGTTGGTAAATGATTTCCTGCACCAAATCGTTCTTATCTTCTACATTATTAGTGTAAACGGAAGCGACTTTGAATATCAAGCCTTCATTATTTTTTATAGCCGCAATAAATGTCGCTTTTTTATCCACTTAGAATGTGCAAATTTTGTTTCTAATAACCTATTAGTGTATGGGCGTTGGAAAAAATCACAGTGAAGTTGTTTAAACTTTTAGAAATATAAAAAATATTCTCAAAGAAATGAGACTTCTGTTTTGCACACACAAGCATCATTCAATGGGAATATTGGACAAAAATACGATAGAGCAGTGGATAATTCCACATTTAAGTAAAGGTAAACGCGGATTTG
>JAYWBA010000242.1:0-9686 GCA_043781915.1 Saprospiraceae bacterium | reverse complement strand
GGTAAAAAGCGCTCGAGAATTTTCACCACAAAAGCCACAAAAGAATACAAAAGGTTCACAAAAGTTTGAGTATTTCTTAGATTCAAAATAAAAACCTAGTCCCGATATATTCGACGAGGTTTTAAAATTTTTTATATTAAGGGCGACCACAAGGGTCGCCTCTACAATTTTATTTCCCGCGTTGCGCCTTATAATAATCCTCCACCAATTGCTTATAATAAGGTTTAAGCGTTGGCGACACCGTTTTAAACTGCTCGATTTCAGTGCGGCGTTTATTCAAATAATTTTGAAGCGCAGGTGGTGGCGTATTATCTTGAACTTGTTTAGCTACTTGTGCTTTGCGCTCATCATCTTCTTTACGCTCGCGTTCCGCTTTTTCAGACTCGAGTAAACGCGTCAGAATTTCGTCTTGGCGTTTCATAGTGCTTTGATTGAGTTGTTTATTTACTAACTCCGTCTCAGTTTGCTCCATGTTGTTGATAATATCTTGCAAACCTTTATCGCCTTTACCGCGCTCTTCCAAATCTTTTTGTTTCTTTTTCAAAGCTTCGCGCAAAGCAGCTTGTTGCGCTGCCATTTGTGCAAATTCTTTACTGCCAGGTCCTGGCAAACCGCCTTGCCCATCTTTTCCTTGTTTGCCTTGCTTCAAACGCTCTAAAAGTTTTTTCAAACCTTCATTCATGCTTTTTTGTCCTTCTCCGATTTTATCGGAAGGTTCTTTACCATTTTTACCTTTCCCTTTTTTACCTTTTCCTTTTCCGCCCGGTTTATCGCAACTACCATCGCCAGGCTGACCCTCGCCTTCGTTTTGCATTTGTTGCATAGACTCAGAAAGCATCAACGCTAAATCGTTAACAGTTTTCATGGAGCGTTGCTGCCAATCTTGACCTTCGTATTTTTTTCTGTCCTCCAACTTATCGACGGCGTTCGCCATATTGCGCTTAATATCTGTCACTTTTTCAATCACAAAAGTTTTGATAGAACTCTGGCGATTGGCGAGCATTTGCAACGAGTCTTCAATCTGACCGAAATCGCCTTGCAATTTTTTTTGTTCTTGCACCAATTTGACATAGTGCGGCGTGTTTTCAACCGTTCCGGTCATATCTTTCATTGTCGCTTCTTGGTCGAAACTCAATCGCACTAAATTTTCAAGCAACTGACGCATGACTTTTAGGTCTTCTTCGTTGTCTTTTTTCTTGCCTTCTTCTTGCGCCTGCTTCATCTTGTTCGACTTATTCTTCATTTTATTAGCAGCCGATTTCTGTTTCTTAGCAGCTTTTTTCTTTTCTTTTTTATCAGAATTAGGTTTGCTGTCTTCCGAATCTTTCTTACTGTCTTCTAAATTTTTCTCGCTCTCGTCCAAATCTTTCTTTATTTCTTTGTCGTCCTGTTTTGTGTCGGGCATCGCTTCAGGGCGTTTCAATTCGTTGTTTTTCTTTTCTAATTCTTCTTGCTTTTTCTCAAGTGCGTCGAAATCTTTATTAATTTGCTCTTGCTCTTTTTTCGATTCTTCCGCACTTTTTTTATCTTCATCTGTCTGTTTTGCCAAATCATCTTCTTTTTTAGAAAGGTCATCGAGTTTGTCGATTTGCTCTTGCATCAAGTTTTCGACTTCCATTTGCTTGAACATTTCGTCCATGCGCTCTAATTCTTTCTGAAGTTGCTCGTTGTTCAACTTCAAATCGTCCATTTTATCTAGTGCTTTGTCTTTCTCCATTTTTTGCAAAAGCTCTTCAATCTGTTTGAGCAAATCCTTCATTTCAGGATTTTTAATCTCGTCAAACATTTTTTTCAATTGCTCTTGCTTCTGCAAAAGTTGCTCATCTTGCTTATTCAGCTCTTTATCATTTTTCTGATTTTGCTCGAAATCTTTTTTCGCCTCGTCTATTTTGTTGTCAACTTCTTTCTGGCGTTGTTGCAAGCGCTCGACTTCTTTCTTTGTCTGCCAATCAATTTCTTTTTGCTGTAACATTTTATCGCGCAATTTTTCTACGTCGAGCTGTATTTTTTTCGTTTCTTCAATCGCTTTTTTAAGCTCCGATTTTATATCGTCGTTGGTTTTTGCAATGAGTTTTTCAATTTCTTGAACAGAGGCTTTCGTGAATTTCATTTCTGGTGTCCGCGCCGATTTTGCACCGTTCACAGCATCGTTATCAAAAACTTCGAAATAGTAATTCACTACATCGCCAGGCAATAAATTGAGCGTATTGAAATCAACATTGTGCTGAAACTGAATTTGTTTCGCTTTAGGTTGTTGTAAAAATGTTTTTTGCAATTGTTCCGTTTTGCCGTTAGCACGTTTAATTTGATAATTAAAACTCAATGATGTTAATCCATAATCATCGGAAGCATCGCCAGCAAAATAGGTTTTATTTTTATTGATAGAATCAGGAAAAACTTCGGCATTGATAATGGGGTTTAAATCGGCTTGAACCGAAATATTATACTGCACCGAATCGGGCACAGTGAGATAATTATTTTTGAAGAAAAGTTTATAATTATTATCGCTTTTCATAAACTTAGAAAAAATGAAACGCGTGTCACCTTGACGAATAACAGATTGTGGATTGCCACCGTCAAAACTCACTTTAATATCGTCCGTATTTTCAGCATTAAAAGCCCACGACACTTTTGTGCCAATCGGAACAGATATATCGCCTTGATTGGTTAAAGTTTCGTTGGGTCTACCGAGATAACTCGGATATTCTAAACTGACATCAAAACCTGTAACGTTGGGTTTTTTAATGACGCGCAAATTATAATCTTTCGATTGCACATTACCCGACGCCAATTTAAAAGGCATATCGGTCTGAACGCCGCGAAAAGTATAATTAAACGTAGAATCGTTTTCTTTTTTCATTCGGTATTGATACCCTTTCACATCAATGAACACATCGTTCGGCAACACATCTCCTTCGGTATGCACTTGTAAATCGTAATCTTGAAACTGAACGACATCCATTTTTTGTTCAGGGATTACAAAACGAAATGGTGCAGGTCGCTCGAAAGTGCTGTTGTAATTAAACATGCGGTATGACGCACGTTTCATTAATGATGGCGCAGCAGTGAATAAAAACAACAGCAATAAAAGAGGAGGAAGCGCATAACGCAAATATTTTTTGTTTTCAGCCAAATTAACGGCTGCCTGAAAAGGTACAAACTTTATCTCTTTTGCTTTCTGATTAATCGATGCTTCAATCAATTCGCGACTTTCAGAACTACTTTGCTGTTTTTTGAGTTGAAGTATGTTCAACAATTTATCTTTCACATCACTGAAATGCGCACCAATAATTTCTGCGGCTTGTTCGTGCGAAATCGTTTTCCCCAAACGGAAATAATGCATTAATGGCACTGCAACTAAACTGTAAAGTGTTGCAGCGCAAATTGCCACTGAACCCCAAAACAAAGGTGCTTTTACACTTGGCGCAAAATAAAAATAGTTTTCAGCAACGCTTATGCCAATATAAAGCGCTAAGATGAGACCCACACTAATGAGTGCACCACGCAAAAGTTTATTGATGTAAAACTTGCGTATAAAACTATCTAATTTTTCGAGCAGTAATGAGTGGTCAGAGTTCATAATCAATTCTATTTATTTCAAGGAATCTTCTATTTCTTATGTAAAAAACAAATTTAGTTGGAAATGGCGTTTATTCCAAATAAAAATCATCAACATTTTTAAAACGAAAATTTGAATGGGATAGTTTCTTGAGTTTAATATTTAATGAAAGCTGTACGATACTATTTTCCGCGCATGGACGCTAAATGAAACACGCAAAGGCGCAAAGATTTGAATTTGCGCCTTTGCGCGAAAAATCTACCGACGCTCATCAATCTCACTAAACCGCGCATCGTAATCGGAGCGCAATGTGCCAAACATTCTATCCCAAATTAGAGTGTATAAACCATAATTTCCAACAAAATGCTCGTGGTGTTGATTGTGCGCAACGGATGTATTTAGCCATTTACCGAGCCAATGTTTGTTAAAACTTTTCGGGTAGAGTTCAAAACCTAAATGGCCATAGACGTTGTAAATGATTTGAAACAAGAAAAAAAATCCAAAAGCAAATTTGTAAATTGGAATAGCAAAAGCCAATAATGCAAAAACGAACCCTTCAACAACAGCCTCCAAAGGATGAAAAGAGTATGCAGCCCAAGGCGATGGATTTGTTGATTTATGATGCACTAAATGAAAATATTTAAACAATTTTGGATGGTGCATGAGGCGATGTGCCCAATAAAAATAAGCATCGTGAATGAAACACATGAGCGCAAACGAGACAAATAAATAAGGTACGCCATAATCGGAAACATGGTAATAAATTGGGGATAAAGGTTTGATACTCGGGTGGAAAATAATGAATGCAGGGAAAGCTGCCATAATACTAACCGAACTGATAGAGTAGATAATCTCACGTCTGTAATCGTTTACTTTTGGGAATTTCAATTGAATTTTTTTATCTGCTACTGAGTTTTTACGAATAATGTACATTACCAGAAAAGCACCAGTTGCAAATAAAAAATAGCGCGAGCCGATAATGCCAGCTACAAAAAAATAATTAGACCATGTCATAATCAACACAATTTTAGAAATAGGAATAAACCATAAATATAACCTTTGCAAATGACTATTGATTTAATTAGAACGAAAAAGTTCCACCAATAGTTGGAGAAAATGATTTATCCACCCTTGAGTATGATAGTATATTTGGAATAACGTAACTTGATTGATAGAACACAAAGGGGAAATTTGCTTCGATGCTTAGGGGCTTGTTAAAGTTATATACTACTCCAAAACCGAGGGAAGCGTTTTTTACATTTGCATTAAAAGGTCTAAAATCGGTAGAGGGCTGTGAATACACCAGTTTTAAATTACTTCCACCTAATCCAGCACCAATTTCGCCATAAAATTTAAACTTTTCTTTCCCCAAATAATAGCGAGAATAAAGGTTCAATCCCCAAAAATTCATAGTAGAAGAATAGTTTTCGACTAATAAACTTTGGCTCGATGGATTTTCTAAAGCAGGAATTCGGAAAGAAAAAGCTGAAATACCTACACACCAATTGTTTGAAACGAAATAACCAACATTGGAATGTAGTGTCAATGTAAAATTATTGTCGGAAGAAGAAATATAAGGCATAATGCCAACGCCAATTTGAAATTTCCCTTTTTCTGTTTGACCAACTACATTGAATGAATACAGTAGAAAAGCAAAAATTATAAGTTTGTGAAGCGTCATGCGATAATAGTTTGATTTCTTTAAATTATGTTAATGTTACGATGAAGCTACAAACATCATTTGAAAAAATGAAACTTTAACTAAAATAGCGTGAATCGAAAAGAATCAATCCACGCTATTTAAAACTCCCAGAAGTTGAGCTTAAAGGCAAGATTCTTTCTTGCATTGCGCTTTACCTTCGCAACACTGTTTAGTAGTTGTTGCTTTTTTTGTAGATTTTTTTTTGACTTCCGTAGTAGATTTAGCTTTTGAAGCGTCTTTTTTAGGGTCGTCACCGCCACCGCCATTCAGCGTTGTAAATGCCAAAGAAGCGATTAAGAATAATTTAACCATGTATGAGAATAGAAATTTAAAGTTTTTGCAAGATTGCAAACCAAAGATATGCCTTTCTTTCTGTTTTTCCAACATTGATTTGTGCTTTAACACATCAGAAAACATAATTTAGTCGATAAAAACCTATGTTACTTCTAAATGTATGAACAGTCTCATAAAAAAGATTTATTTTTGTTAACTCGAATTACAAATAGCAAAACTGTACAATTTACAAAATACTATGGCTATCGATTTATTATTTGCAGGAGCTTTGGGTTTCGGTTTTCTGGCAGGCTTTAGAGAAGGGATTGTAAACACGGTTTTAAGTGTACTCTCATTTTTTATAGCTATTTTGGCGGCTTTTAAGTTTTCGCCTGCTGTTACACGCGTCATTGAATCGAGTATGGGTGCTTATTCGCCACTTATGTTTATTGGCGGCGCTCTGATTACATTTTTTTTAGCGCGGTGGCTTATCGCATTTGTCGCTGAAGCTATAACAGGAATGTTAGAAGTTACGCACGTTAATTTGCTCAATCAGTTATTAGGTGGTGGACTTCTTGGATTCTTTTTTGTTTTTGTTTTTAGTGTTTTTGTTTCATTCGCCGATAGTGTGCAATTAATTGATAACCAAACAAAAGGAACATCACGTACTTATCAATATTTAGAACCTATTCGTAATAGCACCTTAGCGACTGTTGGTGGATTGAAACCTTTTGCTACCGATTTCTTCAAAGAAATTGGTCGTGCAATGGATGATATGAGCAACGCGAGCAAAAAACCTACTTACGATTCGAATTCGACTATTTATAATGCACCACCAGAACAAAAAACGAATTAGTTGATAGTTGTCCTTTGATAGTTGTCAGGTATTAATCTGCGAAAGTCTACAGGAAACTTATCTACGCGATTCAATCTAAAACGCAATACTCTGATGTATATAAAACGCTTTTTCATTGTATCGATTGATGCTGTATTGAATGGAAGTAACAGAGTTGTGATAAATGACAGCATCGAAACCTAAGCCATAGCCATATTGAAGTTGCCCAAAATATGAATTACTCGCATCCGTTACGCCACCACCTGAAATACCTGCATCGAAATGAGCTGAAAGGTAACATCTGAAAGGAATATTTCTAAACCCCTTGAGCCAATTGGGTTTAATAAGTTTATCTAGTTTTATATCGCGATTGTAAAGTTCGAAGTGGAGTGTGTTTTTCGAATAACCAAAATCCAATCCGTCAACAATATACAATTCGTACCCGCGAATATAATCGCTACCAAATCCCATAGCACGACTAAAATTATACGGTACATTGTTCCTTATAAGTGCAGTTTTGAATTTCCATACTGTACTGGCACTCCATTTATTCGAAAACTTAAATGCTTGCGATGCTTTCACTTGAAGATTTAATAAGTTCACATCATCGCTCCCAACTAAACCATATTTCACCAAAGTTGCCGAAATGAGATGCCCAGAAAGTGGATACGGACCTAAATCGCGCGTGTCGTGAATATAAGAATAATAAGCGTAGAAATATTGCTGCCGGGTTGCTTTATCGCCAAAATAATTAGGGTTTAATTCATTACCAATAATTGAATCGACATGATTATACGCATAACCTAATGCAAAATAATGTTGCGTGAACAATGCTGGTTGTTTTATCAACCCAAACTCAGTAAAGAAAGATTTATTGATGTTTTTAAGTGTATCGTTAAAAGGAATCCATTTGTTTTTGAGCGTGTTGTAGAAGACTTCATGATTGTTAGCATAAACAATATCAAAACTGGCTAACCAATGCTGTTTTTTATCAAAATATGGGAAATCGTATGCTAAAGCAATTTTGGGCGTGTATCCTAATTGAAGTGTTAAAGTTAACGGATCTCGATTACCCGTCGTATTTACATGCGAAAGTAAAATGCCATAATTCAATCGATCTAATCCAGCACCAAAATCTTGAAGCCACACATTCAAGTTTCTATCTGCGGGTTTTAAAATCACACCAGGGTAAATCGCCCATTTTTCAGTTAAACCCACATCGAGCGCTCCGTGTTGCTTTGTAGAATCAGCATTAAATTTGATTTTACAATAACTGAAAAGATTGGTATTGAATAACCGATTTTGGTTGAAAAGTAGCTTGGCATCGAGTTCGGATTTACTTAATGTATCACCTACTTTCAAACTCATTTCGCGTTTGATAATCCTCAATTTTGTTCGTTCGTAGCCATGAATATTAATACTATCGAAAACAACTTTCGATGTATCGGTTTGGGCGTTTAAAACAGTTGCACCCATGCAAATAAGGAATAAAATTCTGAAGGCTAATTGTTGCATTGTGCAAAATACTGTACTAACCACATTCAGTCCTACTGTTTTAACAAAAATTTAAAATTCTAAACAAAAAATAACTTTTATCCCATATTTTTTAGGGAAAATTTAACCAATTCGCGATAAACCTTTCTGTAATTTTATGTCTAAATTATGAAGAATAAATTAAAAAATTTAATACTCATAAATTAGTTTTAGGTATGAAAAAGTTAATGTTTTTATGTCTGTTAGTGTATTCAATTTTTGCTGAAACAGCTTGTGAAGTATATGGTCAGCCTGGTTATTACGTTAATGCTCGCCCTCGCCCTGTTTACCTCGTTCGGCCACCGCGTCCTTATGGAAATAGTATTTGGATCGAAGGAAACTGGGTTTGGGGTGGCTCAGGATATGTTTGGCAGCCCGGTTATTGGGCTGCGCCGCGACCAAAATATCGTTACAGAAATGGTTATTGGGCAAATACACGCAGGGGTTATGCGTGGGTTCAAGGTGGTTGGTATAGATAAAAAAAACATGTAGGGACCACCCTTTTGTCGCCCTACTTAAGGTATAAGGTGGATATTGTTATTGATAAAAACCAAAAAAGTTTTCCTCCAAAACATTTGATTCGGAAAAAGTTTTTACCTTTAAATTTCTGAGTGTAGTTAGCTACTGTGCTCGGAAATTTGTTTTTTAGTGCTGGGCTTTCTAATAAAGTTTATAAAGTGTTTATTATCAATCTGCAAAATTTGCGAGAAAATCTGCTCGATCTGCGGGTAATTGGTCGTAATATTGCGGATGTCTTCTATATCCAAAAAAACATTTGCCGTTCTCGTACATGCTTGCGATAGATACGAACTTTTGTATAAAGGTTTCGACTACTTTTTTCAAAAATATTGGGATTTCAATATTCCTTGTCAATATTATTTTGCAACCGAAGATTTGAAAATTAATCTTGAAAGATTTGAAAATATACAATCGGGTAGGGGAGAGTGGTCAACGCGATTGGCTTTTTTGCTTGATAAAATAGATGCCGATTATATCATTTATTTTCAAGAAGATATGTGGTTGAAAGAGCCTGTTTCGGCTACTTTTTTCAACGAACTTTTTGAAACTGCTCAAAAAAATGATTGGCAACAAGTGAAACTGCATACCTCCCCTGAGTATAAAACGCTACCAACCACACAATTTATCAATGGTTTAAATTTGGCTGAATTAGATAAAAAAGTATCAGGGTATTTGATGTCCCATCAAATCACTTTGTGGCAAAAAGATTTTTTACTACAACAACTCCAAAAGCCTGAGCACCCTTGGCGGAATGAAAGGCGTGGAACTGAGCGATTGCGCAAGAGTAATGCCAAAATTTTTCAAATAGATTATTTTTTAGAGAACGGACAAGCACCTATTAATAAAAACTTAGAATTCGCACCACATTGTGAATACTACGGCGTTTCTGCCAATGCGATGATGTTTCATACTGGTAATCAATATATTGAAGAAATGCTTTTAGAGGAAGATATAGAAATTAAAACTTACGCTGAAAAACTCCGTTTCAATTTTGAAAACAATATTACGCACGATGGTAAATCTGGCGCACGTAAATTAGATATATTTCAGAGGATAAAAGCTTGGTTTAGGTCATAATCTTTGAAAAAAATTTGATTCTTTGTTACTTTGTGGTGAAAAATAAACTTTCAATGATTAAGAGAAATATACCTAACGCTATCACATTATTGAATGCCATTTTCGGTTTTGGTGCAATTATCTATTTTTTGCAACACGATTATATAACGGGCTCACTATTTATTTTTGGTGCGCTCATCGCCGATTTT
>JAYWBA010000241.1:0-54208 GCA_043781915.1 Saprospiraceae bacterium | reverse complement strand
ACCTAATATCATCAGCAGAAATACTCTGAGGATTATTATTCTCGTGAACATATCGTCTAAATTTAGCCGGCAGTTGACGGTTGACGGTTGACAGTTGTTTATCGTGTGTGTCAACTGACAACGGAAAACTATCAACTAAAATCAATCCTTGTGTGGCAGTTCCGACCCAAAGCTGATGATTTTTATCTTCGAATACATTAAATACATCTTTGCTCACTTGGTTTGAACTAAATGGCAAAGGGCAAAAAGTGAAAAGCTTTGATCCATTAGCTTTGAACTTTGAGCTTTTCTCGTTTTGCAGCTCATAGCTCAAAGCTAATGGCTCAAAACTTAATACGGAAACGCCGTTGCCCAAAACACCAATATCTAAATCTCCATTTTCCGATTCGGCAATCGACCAAATATTATTTCCATTGATACTTGTAGGCACATTAGGGTCATTTCTGAAGTGGGTAAACGTTTTATTTTTATAGTTTAGAAGGCTCAGACCATCGTTGTAATATCCCAACCAAAGTCTTTTTTTGCTGTCTTCAAAAATCGTCTTCACTACATTCCCAAAACCTGCTGGATTATTTGGTATTAACGAGAATGTTTTATTTTTTTTATTGAACAAATTTAATCCACCACCATCAGTACCTACTAAAATATCACCATCAGATGTTTTACAAATGCTCAAAACCGAACGGTGGCTTAATTCACCGGGCTGCTTACCTGTTCGAGTTAAGGTTTCGAACCACGTTTTTCTCGCTTTATAAATATTAACACCGCCATTATAGGTTCCAAGCCATAAGTTTTGATCTGAATCGATAAGAATATTCAATAAAGCGTTTGTATTTATAAGCCCTTTTGTTTCGCTATACATAACTTGCGTAAAAAGAGATGTTTTAAGATTTAGAATATTTAATCCTCCACCATCTGTCGCAATGAACAATTCATCAGAATCGTTAGCCGCGATGCCCATAATATTATTCGACGACAAACCATTTTTTATAGTAAATCTTTGAATAGATAGGGTTTTTAAATCAATTTTGTAGAGGCCAGAACCTTCTGTACCCACCCATAAATTTCCTTTTTTATCAGAAAAAAAAGTTTTTCTAAAACTGGCAAAATCTGTATCAGAAGTCAGGTTGTTGTTTTCCTGATTCCTCACACCTGATCCCTGACCCCTGTAAGAGTGTACTTCTGAAAAATCTTGTGCTTTCTCATTAAAATAATAAATACCCAATCCATTCGCTGCTATCCAAATTTTTCCATTTTCATCTTGTATTATTTTTAAAATGGAATTATCTTTCAAGCGGGAGTTACTCGAATTATACAATTTTGATTTATGCGTTTTGGGATCATAAACCAAAATTCCAGCACCTGCACTACCTATCCAAATATTTCCTTTATCGTCTTCAACAATGGTATTTATCCAATTTTTAGAAATACTTTTAAATGCTTCTTCATTTCCCAGATTCTTAAAAATACCTGTTTTTACATCTCTAAAATTAACGCCATCGGTTTGAGTACCCACCCATAAATTTCCTTTTGTATCTTCTAATATGCTATAAATACTTTTGCCTTTAAAACCCAAAGTATCTGAATCATTCTGTTTAAAAATTCGGCATTCATAGCCATCATACCTCGCCAATCCATCTTGTGTACCGAACCAGATAAACCCATTTTTATCTTGAATTGAACAAAAAACGGTGTTGTGAGGTAAACCTTCAGATATAGTTAAATAATCGAAATGCGTCAATTTTGATTGCGCACCGAGAATTTGGGTTAGCCATAAAAATGTAAAAGTTAAAATGCTTCTAATCATAGAACACTTTATTCTGATTGAGTCAAAGATATAATTCTGATGATAAAAATTATCAAGTTGTTAAAAATAGTTTTAACACAGATAAATACTTAAATTAGAATTTAATAGTTTTACGTTTTATTAAATTCTTAAATTCTGGATTGAAAAAATATCTCATTATTATAGCCGGTCCGACAGCAGTAGGTAAAACAGCAGCAGCCATTGAAGTAGCCAAACATTTCAAAACTGAAATCATTTCAGCCGATTCCCGTCAGTTTTATCGCGAAATGAATATTGGCACAGCTAAACCGAGTGCAATTGAACTGGAAGAAGTAACGCACCACTTCATAAATAACCTGAGTATTCTCGATTCTTACTCAGTCGGTAAATATGAAAGTGAGGTTTTAGAATTTCTGGATTCTTTCTATAAAAATAATAATATAGCCGTCATGGTTGGTGGAACAGGATTGTATATAAATGCTGTTGTCAATGGACTTGACGGATTTCCAGAAACTCCTGAACATATAAAATTAAGCGTTGAGAAGGATTATTCTCAGAACGGTCTAACTTTTTTACAAGATGCAGTTCGAGAGGCAGACCCCAATTATTTTGCTAAAGTTGATATTCAAAATCCTGTTCGCCTCATTCGTGCGCTTGAAGTTATTCGATCAACGGGTAAACCATTTTCTGAGTTTACTTCTGGTTTCAAATCAGAAAGAGATTTTACGCCCATTTTCATCAAACTCGAACTCGATAGAAATACTTTGTATCATCGAATCAATTCAAGGGTTGATGAGATGATTAAAAATGGTTTAGTCGAAGAAGTGGAGACGCTCCTACCCTATCAAAAATTGCGTACTTTACAAACGGTTGGCTACTCAGAACTTTTTGATTATTTCAACTCGAAAATAACTTTACCCGAAGCCATTGATAAAGTTAAACAACATTCACGCAATTATGCAAAACGTCAAATTACTTGGTTTAAGCGCGAAGAGTTTAAGAACAGTTTTGAACCGAACGATTTGGAAGGAATGATTAAATTAATAGTTGACAGTTGTTAGTTGACAGTTGACAGTTGTAGATTGCTTCACAAACTGTCAACTGTCAACTAACAACTAATCTAAAACCGAATAAATTCTACTCGCCTATTTGCTCTGCGACCTTCATCAGTGTCGTTTGTATCTTTAGGTTGCGAAGAACCGTAACCCTTGTATGTAAACCGAGAACTTGAAATGCCTTTTGAGACTAAAAAATCATAGCAAGCTTTTGCTCGAGCTGTCGATAATTTTATGTTCGATGCTTCATTACCAACTTTATCCGTATGCCCATTGATGGCAATTTTAAGGTCAGAATTATCTACCAATATGCGATATATGCTCTCTAAAACTGCCATTGAATGAGGTTGAAGCGCATAGCTACCTGTTTTAAACTGAACATCTTGCAAAGTAAAAGTTAAAACTTTCTGAACTTCTTCGTGTTTCGGCTCAATAACCACTTTCGGTTTAATTACTTCAGGTTCGGGTTTTACTACTTTCTCTTCAACTTTTTCTATTTTAACAACTACTGGCTCAGGAGTTTTGACCGTATCTAATATTACTTTCTGTACAATTACTTCCGGAGTTACTTTTACAACAGTATCGACAGCAACAGGTATTGGTTTTACCTTTTTCGGTTTTTTGATATTTTTTTCGATAGCATCCCCTAAGTTCAAAGTAAGACCCAATGTATTTAGCCAACTACTCCTATCAGCAGTAAAAGATTTTCGATATCCAGTAGAAGTCATTAAAGCAAATCTATCGCTTACTCGAAATACCAATCCAACACCAACCGGCACTCCTACATCTAACGATCCTTTTACTTGATGCACACCCAGACCACTATAAACATAAGGAACGGCAAACCAATTTAAGTTTGGATGAAGATTAACTAATCCGTGAAAACCAAATGTTCCAGTATTATATCCTGTATTTTTAGAATCGTCGTAATGTGCAACAGTTCCAAATGTTATAGGAAATTGTAAATCTAAAATGGGAGAAAATCTTTTAATTAACCCAATTTCAGACCCTTGCATAAAATTTGGGGCTTTAGAAGCTGCATCGCTAAAAAGGTTGTCGTAATTTTTTATACCCCAGTAAAACTTCCAGTCGTAGATATTTGGGGTAATTTTTTTTTGGGCAAAAATGGGGTATGAACCAACCATTATCGCGATTAGAAAAAGTAATTTCTTCATGAAATAAGTTTAGCGAGAAATTGTTGAATATTTAAGTAGAAAAATAGTCCGTAATATTACAAAAGTCCAGATAAATATTCAAAGTATTTAGAAAAATATAACATTAAAAAAAGCAGCTGTTTAGCTAAAGCTAAAATGTTTATCAATGGAAACGCGGATTTTCGCAGATTTAAGCGGATTCATCACAGATTTTGATAAAAATAAAAAAATTAGGTCTGATATCGAGTCAAATCCGCTCCCTTCAAGTAGGAACGAAAAATCCGCGTTTCCATTGATGACATAGGAGTCACTTTTAAATTTAGCAATAGTTAGAATAAACAATACGCTTAAACTCTGCTTTTCTTCCAAAATTTATGAGTAAACCAACTTCAATATTAGTGGCTTTCAGGTAATTCAGTAATTGATATTCGTTTTCTGGCAAAAGGTAATCGTTCGCTTTTATTTCAACAACCACCACCTCATTTATAAATCTATCTGTAAAAAATTCACCGACAACCTTATTTTTGTAAGTGACATTTATTTTCTTTTGTGCTTCAACAAATAGATCTCGGTTTTGAAGTTCGAAAAAGAGTGCATTTTGATAAACCTTTTCCAAAAAACCATGTCCTAAAACATTATAAACTTCATAGAAAGCTGAGAGTATTTTATCCGTAATTTCACCGTAAAGTAGTTTTGTCATAATTAGATATGTTTTAATAAATTTAATTTGCAAATTTAATTTTTATAACGACATTATTTATGCGGTAAAAATAGAAACATGTGTTTATAAATTGAAAAGCGGATTTTGTTTAAATTAAAAAAACCAAGTCTATAAAATCCGTGTCAAATCCGCTTAAATCCGCAAAATCCGCGTTTCCATTGATTAACGTTAAATAGTTACATTAAAAAACTGAATACTTAGACGATCATCAGTAATCTGTGTTATTTGGTCGAAAGTTGTTTTAAATCCGTTAATAATAGACACAATTTTGCACTGTATTCTAATTAACAATTTAAACAACTCAATCATGTTAGGTATTCCTTCAGTTTATGTTTGGTTAGCAGTAATCATTATTTGTATAGTGTTATACAAATTAATACTGCGCATTTTCTTTGGAATGGTTATCGTTCCGGAAGATAGAATTGGTTTAGTGACAAAAAAGTTCGTTCTGTTTGGCGATCATAAAGAACTACCAGATGGACGAATAATTGCATCGCGTGGAGAAGCGGGTTTTCAAGCAAAACCTTTATCGCCGGGATTATATTTTGGTATGTGGTTTTGGCAATACACAGTAACAATGGAAGCATTCACCATAATTCCAGAAGGAAAAATTGGCTTAGTGATGGCAAAAGATGGATCTGAAATTCCTACAGGAAATATTTTAGGCTTGCATGTAGATTGCGACAATTTCCAAGATTCAGCGAAATTTTTACTCAATGGTGGACAAAAAGGGCGGCAAACAACGTACATCACTGCGGGTTCTTACCGTATAAACTCTATGCTGTTCCAGATTTCAATTACGGATATGGTGCGCATTCAAGAAAGTATGGTGGGTATCATTACAACTTTAGATGGTCAACCGATTGAAGAAGGTCAAATTGCAGGTAAACTCATAAACGAGCACAATAATTTTCAGGATTTTGATAAATTTATTCGCAATGGTGGTAATCGTGGTTTACAGCCGCAAGTTATTTTGGCGGGTTCGTATAATTTAAATCCGTGGGCGGTGCAAGTGGAGGAAATTCCGATGATGGAAATTCCGATTGGTTATGTGGGCGTTGTCATTTCATTCATTGGTCAAGAAGGAAAAGACACTTCGGGAGATGATTTCAAACACGGAAATATTGTTGATCGTGGTTTCAAAGGCGTTTGGTCGCAACCACTCGGACCAGGAAAATATCCGATTAACAAGTACATAATGAAAGTTGAAATGGTGCCAACTACAAATTTAGTTTTGAACTGGGCAAATTCGCGCAACGAAGCACATAATTTGGATAGGAATTTATGTACAATTACCGTGCGTTCGAAAGACGGTTTCCCGTTCAATCTGGATGTGTCGCAAATTATTCACGTACCTTCTAACGAAGCGCCTAAAGTTATTGCTCGATTTGGTAACATGTTTAATTTGGTATCGCAAGTATTAGAACCTACTATAGGCAACTATTTTAGAAACTCTGCACAAGATTCGGATGTCATTGCTTTCTTATCGACACGTCAAGAGCGTCAAAATTCTGCAAAAATGCACATTAAACGCGTTCTCGACGAATACAATGTCAATGCAGTTGATACATTAATAGGTGATATTGTTCCTCCTGAATCGTTGATGAAAACTTTGACAGATAGAAAAATTGCCGAAGAGCAAAAAGTGACTTACGAAACGCAAAAGCAAGCGCAAGAAACGCGTCAAGGCATGGAAAAAGAAACTGCCATTGCCGATATGCAAAAGGAAATCGTAAAAGCGCAACAAAGCGTTGAAATTGCTGAACGTACAGCCAATGCAACGGTCAAAAAAGCAGAAGGTGATGCATCGGGTGTAAAATTAGCAGTTGGAGCAGAAGCTGAAGCGACTAAAATGCGTGCATTGGCAGAGGCGGAAGCGACTAAAGTACGTGCACAAGCTGAATCGGAATCGATTAAATTACGTGCTGCTGCGCAAGCTGAGCAAATCAGTTTAACAGGTTCTGCTGATGCGGGCAGAATTTTAGCTATCGGTAAATCGACCGCAGAAGCGTATGAATTGGCTGTTAAATCGCTCGGTGGCGAAAACTTTACGCGCTTTAAAATTACGGAAGAATTGGCGAAAGGCAAAGTTAAACTCATTCCAGATGTATTAATTGGCGGTGGAAACGGTGGAAATGCCATTGATGGATTGCTCGGATTAAAATTAATGGAGATGATGGATACGAAAAAAGCTGTCAGCAATGAGCCGTGAGCAATGAGCCTTCGTTTAGATAACGAGAAAAGCTCACAGCTCATAGCTCACGGCTCATAGCTCAAAATAAAATGCGGTGCATTAATTTGTATCGCATTTTGTTTTTATTGCGATTATCAGAACACATTCATGCAGCCTAATGATTAATTTAGAGCTGTTGATTGGTTGAACGCCTGATTTCATCTGGCGTTACCAAAACGGTCGAGCCGATGGCTCTTCCATAAAAAAATTCCAATTATTTTATGTTTGCTTCTCAGTGCAATGTAAATTAAGTTTCTATAGTTTTTCAGTTCAATTGCCTCCAGATTTATCCGGAGGTAAAAAGATAAACTATATAGGCTTTAGCCAAATTTTGAACTTATTTGGCTAAAGCCTCAAATTATCTGCTTATTTTGCCTCCAGATAAATCTGGAGGCAATTGAATTGAACAATTTTAGATTCTCAAAAATTAAAGAAAATTTGTTTACAATGTACTCAGCATAAAATTATTTTTAAAACTTTCATTTTCGCAAATGCAAAATTTTTTTTTGCAAATTTCTTTTTTTCATTTTAAAAAAAGTGAAATAAAAAAAAATGAGAATTTTAAAAAAACCAATATCGTGTTTTTTTAAAATTCTCATTTTTTTTTAAAAGCAGTTTAAATTTTTTTTAGAAATTTTTTTGGTTATTTATCTAAAGTTAAAGTGTTGATTTGTTGAAACGCAAGCGAAAGAGGAATTAATCCCATCATCTGCGTTTTTTACAGAAGATGTTCAAGCGGATTCAAACAGCCAAAGAATTTGCTTCAATTATTTTAAGTTCAGTCGAGTTGACTTGCAAAATAATGTATCATTAAGCAACAAGAAACTTGATTAAAATTAAAACTTCTTTAATTTTGTAGAAAAATTTAGTGCGTGGAACAAATAACGTTAGAACTTTCAGATAGTGCAGTAAAAAAATTCAAAAATTTGAGTGTTGATGAGAAAAACACGCTCGTTACTTTTGTAACAAACTTTCTTAATGAAAAAAAACAAATTTATAAAGATAAGGAACGCGATAAGTTGAAATTAAAACTTTTAAAATCAATGCGCGAAATGAGTGAAGAAGCGATTCGGAATGGTATGACACCAGAAATACTCAATGAAATACTGAATGAAGGCTGAAATAAAAAAACGTCGCAGTCTAATTTTTGATACAAACACTTTAGTGAGTGCTGCTATTTTTCCAAATTCTAAACATTCATACCCAATTTATTATAACTGGCGACGACGATTTGCTCGTATTAAATCCATTCCATGGGACAATAATTTTGAAAGCGAGTGATTATTTAGAAGTATCAGTAATCGAAAATTAAATGCCTATTTTTGGAAACTACGAGTACAGTTTATTTTCCATCTGGAACAAGGTCTTCAAAAAAACACTTGGTGCTGTTTAAATCTTAGCTTTTACCAACAAAGAGGATAAAAAGAGAATTGAAGTGTGTATTGCTGCGTCTCTTACAAGCACCTTTACGTTGTTTAAGAAGGTAAAACACTAAAAAAATGAAACGATTTTAGGTTTCCAGTGGAGATTTTTTTTAAAGCCATTTTATTTTTTTTAGAGTTTTTTTTGGAATTTTTTAAAGCTAAAATGTTTATTAATTGGAACGCGTACCAAATAGAACTAAATCCAGCCTTAGTGTTTTTTCTAAATGATATTCAGGCGTCAATAAAACCTAAATTATTCAGGGAAATCTTTACAGTCGCCGTTAGGGTGAACCTGCCAAAATAGTTGGTGTATTTAACTTTCAAAACAAAGGCTTTCACACCTAATTCAAAAATCCCATGATACGAATGTTGGTGTATTTACCTTTCAAAACAATGGCTTTCACACCAGCGAGGTTCAGTAGTTTGTCCTAACAAATGGTGTATTTGCCTTTCAAAACAAAGGCTTTCACACCAGGCTATTGATAGCCAACCTTACACAAAGTGGTGTATTTACCTTTCAAAACAAAGGCTTTCACACCCAAAGAACATAAAACCCAAAGCATGAGAGTGGTGTATTTACCTTTCAAAACAAAGGCTTTCACACCTGGCATGGGTATTTTCCCTATTGCCAGATTGGTGTATTTACCTTTCAAAACAAAGGCTTTCACACCTGGAAAGACGAGAGGGACGAGGAGATGGTGGTGTATTTACCTTTCAAAACAAAGGCTTTCACACCAGCTAAAGCACAACGTAAATTTAGTAGTCCGGTGTATTTACCTTTCAAAACAAAGGCTTTCACACCATACCTTGCACAAACTGTTTAAAATAAACGCATTGCAGCGTTTTGGTGATAAAAAAAATGAGCTTTTTTCCATTGCGTACATGTGTTTAGAGCGTTTTTTTAAATCCTGCCGAATAATCGGTTTTAAGTTTGGGTGTATAATCGAGTAAATCGCGCAAAGGTTTATAGGTTTCTTCTGTCTCTAATTCCCAATAACTAAACGTTTCAGGTATTTCGGCATGAAAGGTTTTATTGCGCACAAGTTTTAGTGTGCTATCCAAAGAATTATCTAAATGGAGCGGCGCAATTAATTCTTTAAATCCAATGCGTTTTGAACCTGCTGTTATATCATTTGCTTGGGTTGCAGTAACTAAAACATCTAATTGTGTTTGCGTCATTGGGTCAATCAATTTTTTCTCAAAAGCCAACACATAAAATGCCCATTTGAGCGATTCATTATTGGTGCGTTGCATTTCTTTAAACACTTCGGCGTAAGGTATTCTAAACCCTTTGCCATTGGCAGTTTGCTCAATATCTATCAATGTATCAGTGCTTGAAGGGTTTTTAAACCGTTTAACAATCTGGTCGATAAGTTTATTAATCACATCCGTACTTTCAATAAATAGGTAATCGTCAAGTTGGTGAAATTTTATAACCAACATATTGTCTCCAAATTTTTTATCAATGCTCGTTTGGCGCAAATAATTAACTTTCCAGTCTTGTTCTGTTCCTTGCAAATATGTTTTGTAGGCTGGGCTGGTTTCGTTCAAATATTCTTTTGCCATTTTCCACATCAATGCATCGCGCACTAAAAGCTCGTTGGTGTTGCCAATAATGTATTTCTTAATTTTTTTAGCCCCATCACCTAAACTGACATTATCGAGATAATTTACATAGTTGTAATGCTCAGTACGCAATCCTTTTTTGAGGTTTTCATCATTCCAAATTTTGGCAGAAAGGCTAAAGTTTGGCGTTGCGCTTTCGGTTTTGAAATATACTCTGTTAGGCAGTGTCGGGTGAATATCGAAAGGCAACCACTCGTTAAAAGTGGTGGTTTCGTTCATAGAAATGCCGAGTTTGGAAAAAATATTTTTCAGCTCTTTGCCTTTTGCTTTGGGTAATTCTTTTTGCCACGATTTTAATCTATTGATGGTTTTTGCAATAGTAAATTTCAGAAGCTCGTCAATATGGTTAGAAGTCTTCAATAATTCTTTTACAACTTCTGGCATGTGCGAAAGCGAACCTTGTAGCAAAAAATTTAAATCACCTTTCTCTAAATCTTTTCCTATGCGTTTTTCGAGACTGTAATGATACACACTGAGTTGTTGGTATTCGTCTTGGCGCAAAAATTTAAACTGACTATCATGCGCATATTTCCAATCGAAATACTTATAGCAGCGCATAATCTGTCTGTTTTTATCTGCGCGCGACATTTTCGGCGCGGTATCACCAATAAGCGTTTCTAACTCAATCATCAAATTGTCTATCCGCTTTTGCGCTTTAGCTTTTTGTTCCTCAATATCTACACTTTCGTTGTTCATAGCGCGTTTGAAAGATGCAGGTATATCAGAATCTTTCAGTGTAGTGAGTGAAATGGGCTGTATGCCATTACGGATTTTATCCAAATCGTTGATGATGCCTTTGAAAAAGAAATCAATTTTCTTGCGCTCGTGCAAAGCAATCAATAGGTTTTTTAATGCCCGTGCGCCGAGCAAAAATTTATTTTTGGGTGGTGCGGTCTTATCTTCACTATCAATGTAAAATCCAACAACTATTTGATTATCGGGCGTTAAAGAAAGACGCTTACTTTCTTCTATTGTGTTCGCATAACTGATGATACGCTTATTCACCATAAATTTTTTTACAACTGGTTTGCCATATTCTGTTACGGTTTTGGTTTCTTCTACAAACTCAAAATGCTCAACCATGAAATACCAATTAGGTGCTTTTTTGAAATCTATCAAATACTGCACAGCGTATTTCACGAATAAATCGGCAGCGCGCGGTTTTTCATCCGCTTCGAAATAAAAATCGTAGTAATTAACTTCAATCGGCTCAATTTTGATGCGATTGACAAATTTTTCAGATTCTGTGATGTATCTATAATTTCTTGGAACGGGTTGCTTGGGAGACTCTTCTTTTCCTTCCAACCATTTACCCATCGTTTTTTGAAGAAAATCACTGCGCAATTTAAACCGATAGTATTCATCCAATTCATCGGTTAGAGTGAGTTTATTATTTTCTGAAACTTCCGTTTTAGGTTGCATTGTTTTCACTAACTCATACATATAGTTTCGTTCATCAACAAATTTTGAAAATTGTGCTTCAACGAATTTACCACCATCATTTCTGCGAAGCGAATCGAGAATGAGTTTATGAAATGTCGTTTTGGTGATTTGAATATCGTAGCCATCTTGCTTAACAACTAACCAATTATCAAGCGTAATGTCTTTTGTCAATCTGTCGTTTTCTGCATCTTTTACCGTTTTTACTAAAGTCTCAATCGTAATTTCTGAAAAAATAGACTGCGCGTTACAAAATGCTCGAAATTCTTCGACGGATTCAACGGGTTTGTTTTCTAAAAATAGAGTAAATAGTTCTGTATCGTTTGCTTCTGGTGGTACGTCGTTCAAATAAGATATGATTTTGAAAGCTTGACGCGCGTTCAAAATATCTTTTTTATCTCCTGGCTCAAGACTGCTGAGCATATTTTCATCATGACCGTAATGTTGTCGCGCTGCACCGTCGCGGTGCGTAAAATGTCTATATACGAGATGTTTAATTTTAAACTCTGCCGTATCGTTTCGTTTAAAACCTTTGCTTTGTTGTAATAAACGCGCCATTTCACCACGCGTTAAAAAGAAACTGAGCAAGAAAATTTTGCCTTCGCGTGTAATATAGAAATTGTGATCGTGTTCTTTAAAAAAAGGGGTTTTAATTATAGATTCAACATATTTTTCAACTTCTCTGGGTTGCGTTGCCATTAAAGCTGCAAAAGCATCGTAATGCAAATTGTTAATTGCCTTTTTCTCCTTTTCAGGAAAAATTAAAACATCGTTATCATGGTAGTAATGCGAATGAAAATTACGGATAGTTTCTAATTTTTTGACCATGAACACAACCAATTTTTTATCATCATCAGTCATTTCATATCCACTCGAATTTTTCGCTTGCTTAAAACCTTTGAATAAATAATCGTTTAAACCTGCCAAAACTTTTTTATCGTTTTGCCATTCAACGATACTTTCATCGTTATAAACTCTCTCAATGGTTCTTTTACCAATAATTTTGGTTACACCATTATCACCTATTTCAAATTCATAGGGTTTTCCCATTAAATGATGGATAACTCCAGCAAGTCTGAAATAGGCGATGTTAAAAAAAACGGTGAGTTCGGTGTAATCTACTTTCCCGCCAGTGAAAACTTCTTTTTGTGTGGGTGTTCTTGGTATAGATTCTCTTTTGAAACCTGAATTTTTTTGAACAAAAGGAGCAGATGAAACCATGATTACTTTTTTATGTTTTAAGGAAAATTAATAACTTCCAAAAATATGAAAAATTTTCATATTTTCCTCAAAAGCACTACCTATTACAAATTAATTAACAAAGCACGTGCATTTTTTAAACTACTCCACATACGCCTCAAAAATAAAAACTCGATTGAGTTTTCTGAGATTGAAACCGATGCAACGCAAAAAAAATGAATCTAATTTTTGAAATTGCGCAGCGCAAACTGCACATTAATTATTCTGTTTAAGTGAATCAAGCATGAAATTTGAAAAAAAATTTAGGTTTTTTCTTTTTAAAAAACTTTCCAAATTCTCGTTTTTTTTGTATCTTTGAATCAAAATAGTTTGAATGGATAAGCCAAGTATTATTAACTCAGCACTTTTATGGGAATACAATTTAGAGACGTTTAACTACAAAAAATCGTACAAAATTGTGATTGAACGCGTTTTACAAAGAGGAAATCTCGTTGAATGGCGCGAAATGGTAAAATTATACGCGCGTGAACAAATATTAGAAACTATTGATTGGAGTGCACAATTAGATAACCAGGAAAAAGAGTTTTCGCGTTTTTTCTTAACCTCCGATTTTTTAGATGCTGCATAAAAATCCCAAAATTATTGCACCCAAAACTTTTGAGTTGATTCAACAACTCCAAAGTTTAGAATTTCTCAACAACTTTTATTTGGTTGGAGGAACGTCATTGGCTCTACAATTTGGACATCGAAACTCGATTGATATTGATTTATTTTCTCAGAGTGACTTTTTGGCAGAAGAACTCAAAGAAGCTCTTGAAAAGAAATTTATTTTCACAGCCACTTTATTCAAAAATAATACAGTTTTATCGAACATCAATAACGTTAAAACAGATTTTATACGCCACAACTATCCTTTAATTTTACCGCCAATTGAAGAGGAAGGCATAAGATTTTTAAGCAAAGAAGATATCTCCGCTATGAAGTTACACGCTATTATTCAAAGTGGTAAGCGGTTAAAAGACTTTATTGACATTTACTTTCTATTGGAATATTTTACGTTAAGCCAAATGGTCGAGTTCTTTACTCAGAAATACAGCTACGCCAGCCCTATGATAGCAATTAGAGCCGTTAATTTTTTTAATGATATCGATGAAAGTATTGATCCACCCCAGCTTTTAAAACCCCTTAAAGTTTCTCAGATAAGAAATCGAATTCGAGAAGCAACACAGAAATCAAACAAAATTTTTAAAACTTAAACAGCTTCTTAGTGGTTTAGAATTTTCAAAGCCTGTAACTAACCTTAGTTGAATACCTGCGCGAATAGACTAATTTTTGAACTTGCGCAATGCAAACAGCACAATTATTATTATGTTTAAGTGAATCAGCTGAACAACCAAAACAGCACAATTTTAGTTCTGTTTAAGTGGTTCAATCGTTCATTTCTAAAGTTGTAAAATAAATTTTTTTAATGACAAACTGATGTTACGCAGAAAGGTGCAGCGCACCTAAATATTTGTAGAAAATTAGCAAAGAAACACGAACGAGGTGCAGCGCACCTCAACATATAAATCGTTTATATTGAGGTGCGCTGCACCTCGTAAACATTATTCGTTAGGTTCTACAAATATTTAGGCTCTCTGAGCCTGTGCGTAACATCAGTGAAAAATTAAAAATGGAAAGAAAGTTCCCAATATTAAAAAAAAACCAAACGGATTGCAGCTTTCAATGTACTGTATCCACTACTGACAAAAATTTTTCAACTCAACCTAATTGATACAATTTGAATAATAGAATGCGGTGCATTAAATTGCATCGCATTTTGTATTTGAAGCTGTTTAAACTTTCTGTTTTGAGTTGAAAGTATTGTATTTTTGAATAAGGGATTCCAAAATTTTTGACATATAGCAGAGCTACATTGAGAAGATTTTAGAATCTTTGATTTAAAAAGACTTACTTTCAGCCTAAAGAGAAAGTTTAAACAGCTTCTTTAACTCTATTCCAACAAACAATTTTTAAATTGAATTCAGATTCTACAAAAACTCAGAATTATAGCAGTACTGTTCTAATTGCTTTCTTTGCATTAGTCACATTTGTAGTGCATTTAGCGGTAGCTAAAAATTTTGAATTACACCGCGATGAGCTTTTATTCGTGGCTTTAGGGAGGCATTTAGATTGGGGATTTGCATCTGTTCCACCGTTTATCGGGTTTCTTTCTTACATAGCGCAATTACTTTTTTCGGATGTCGCCTTTGGTCTTAAATTTTTTGCAGCGCTTGCTGGAGGAGGATTAGTAATAGTAGCTGGCAAAATTACGACCGAACTCGGAGGAAAAAATTGGGCAATATTTTTAGCTTGCTGTGCCGTTGCGCTTTCACCTGCTTATATGGCTACTGCGGCGTTGTTTCAACCTGTTATTTTTGACATCCTTTTCTGGACATTAGCCGCTTACTATTTTATTAAATTACTCAAAACACAGAATGAAAATATTTGGTATCCGCTCATTTTAGTTTGGGCTATCGGCTTTCTAAATAAATACAATATCGTTTTTGAAATTGTAGGGTTTATTTTAGCACTGTTAATTTCATCTGAGCGAAAAATATTCTTAAAAAAACAATTTTGGATTGCTGCATTTATGGGGCTTTTAGTGGTTTCGCCCAATATTTTTTGGCAGATTAAAAACCATTTCCCGGTCGTGTATCACATGAAGGAGCTTCAAAGAACACAACTTTCTCATCTTGATTTATCAGATTTTTTCTTTGGTCAAATTCTCGATAATCTACCGGCATTGTGGTTGTGGGTTCTCCCTATTATAGTGGTGTTTGTAAAAAAGGAAGAAAATTGGCTGCGCACATATATTGTAGCGTCAGTCATTACTTTTTTGCTTTTTGCTTTTGGGGGCGCAAAACATTATTATACTTTTGGCATGTACCCTGCATTGATTGCCATTGGAGGTTATATTGTCGAAAAATATTGGAGCACAAGCGCTTTAACAGTTTTGAAATATGGATTGACCATGTTTATGATTATCGTTTCAGTTTTTGCTGCACCTATTGGTTTGCCCATTTTATCACGCCCAGATTCTGTGACATATTTTCAAAAAATAAAACCCATTATCGGCAACGGATTATTTACATGGGAAAATAGGAAAGTGTATGCCTTAACGCAAGATTATGCTGACGAAACGGGTTGGCAAGAACTTGCAAGATTAGTTGATAGTACTTACCAAAGTTTAAGCGATGATGAAAAATCGCATTGCGCCATTTATTGTGAAAACTACGGCGAAGCTGGTGCCATTGAATTATATTCTAAAAACAAATTTCTCAAACCCGTAAGTTTTAGTGATAGTTATTTGACATGGGCATCCGATTCGCTCAATATTTCTACGCTTATTTATGTGAACGACGATCCAACCGAAATTAAAACGCATTTCGAAACTGTCACTGAATTTGGCAGAATTGAAAACGAATATTTCAGAGAAAATCATTTGCCGGTGTTTATTTGTAGGAAGCCAAATGATATGTGGCAAAGATTTTATGCTAATAAAGTTGCTGAAATTCGAAAACGCAGGAACTAAGATTATAAATAAAGTACTGATGTTACGCAGATAGGTGCAGAGCACCGAAATATTTGTAGAATTGCAACGATTAACATTGTTAAGGTGCAGCGCACCGAAATATAAAACGAATAATATTTCGGTGCACTGCACCTCGAAAAACATTATTCTTCTTTTTCTACAAATATTTCGCTGCTCCGCAGCTTGCGTATCATCAGTAAAGTGTAGTGAATAAATAAAAAACTATCATGGATTACGCATTATTCGGCATTCCAAAACTCGATGTTTACGCAGTTATCGGAATATTAATTTTCTTTAGTCTTGTTGAGACATTAACAGGGTTATTTCACCATTCAATTCGAACAAAAAGCGATTGGATTCAAGAGATTGGAAGTTTTTTTGTTTTAAGTGTTATCCAAAAACCGTTGATAGTTTTGTTGGTTTTTTCTATTTGTCATTGGTTAATGCCGAATCAGCAATACATAATGAGCGGTTGGAGTTTGTGGTTTACTTTGCCATTCTATTTACTCATTGATGATGTTTTACAATATTGGTACCATCGCTTAGCGCATGAAACAAATTGGCTATGGAAATTGCATTTAGCGCACCATCAAGCTGAAGAAATGGGATATTTTGTTTCTTATAGGAATGCTGCTTTATATTATGCGATTATGCCTAATATTTGGTGGATAGGTTTTGCTGCTTATTTGGGTTGTGCCAAAGCGATTGCCATTGGCTTAATTTTAAAACAATTGGTCATCATTAGTTCTCACAGTACCACTAAATGGGATCAATATTTATACAAATACAAATTCCTCAATCCTATTACTTGGTTGGTAGAACATATCATAGTAACACCTGCATTTCATTATGCACATCACGGTAAATCTCAAAAAGATGGCATCAGTGATCCGAATGGTAATTTCGGAAATATGTTTTCACTTTGGGATCAACTATTTAAAACAGCAAAATTCACGCGTCAATATCCAACACAATTAGGTTTACTTAATGACCCAAAAGATACTTGGGCACCAAGTTATTTGTATCCATTTGTTACATCCGATAAATCGAACAGCGAACTTTCAAAAAATTTCTCAAAACCTGATACGCGCGTTTTAGAGCCAGCGACAGTTAATTTAGTAAAAGGAGAAAAATATTTGTGGTGCCAATGTGGTAAAAGTAAAAATCAACCTTTTTGCGATGGTTCGCATCATGGCTCAGCATTCAAACCGCTACTTTTTGAGGCTAAAAGAACAGGTGAGGTAAAATTGTGCCAGTGCAAATTAACTAAAGCTTGTCCATTTTGCGATAATTCGCACCTTGACTCGAATTTAAAGAATTGAAGAAATTAGCAAAATTTGTAATTACTCAGCTAAAGCTGACAACGTGCTAAATTTCCCGCAGATGAACTGTGATAAAAAATTTGGTTTTTATCACAGTTCATCTGCGGGAAATTTATCTACGTTAACAGTTACAAAATTCTAATAATTCATTCAATTCTATTAATTCGAGTCAAAAAAAAGAGGCAAATATAGTTTTCTGTTTTTAATTGTTAGTAAGGGCGGGCGAATTGCAATACGCCCCTACTAACAACTATCAACGCTCAACTAAATCTGCCTCTCTCACGCTTTTAAAACCTTTATCTAAAACTCTTCGTTCTTCACTGTTTATTTAGAAATAAACAGTTTACCAGAAGCTATTTTTTTAAGGTCATGGGAATTTATTTTAAATATGTATATGTCGTCTGTTAAATTGTTTCTCTGAAAAGTATATTCATTTCCAGTGAAACGCTGACTTGTTACAAGCTGACCTGCAACATTGTAAACTTCAAAAATCTTTTCTTCGTTGGCACCAAAGTCATCATCGCTCAAAACAAAAGTGGCATAATCAATAAACGGATTAGGATAAACCTTTACCGATGCCTTTTGATTAGGCTCATTCACATCTACGAGCGCAGAAATAATATAATCTGAGCCGATAGTGTGAAAAACCGTGTTTGAAGCTACGAAATTGCTGCTTACATCATTTATGTAAGCAGTGTTGCTAATGGTAGTACCCGAAGGTATATTGGTTTTGGGTTGAATGCGAAATTTTATAAATCCCCATTCCCCATCTGTTGATTTTACAGTATCAACAAATATCTTTAAAATATTTTCACCGAAAACATCTGAGCGGTAGTTGTGGCTACTTGCGCCTAACTCAATGGCGTTGATGTTTAAGAAAGTTGAAAGCGTATCGCGTATTAAAACATTGCTTACAGTGTCTTTCAATCCAAAAACTGGATTTTTAAAACGAATCAAATATTCAATGCCATCACTGTTTTTAATATAGTGTTTTGCTCCGTAACCTACCGGAAATGCATCTAATTTTCCACCTATTGAACCGAGCAAAACAGCATTATCTTGATCTAAAAAATAATCTGCATCATCTTCTGGATATTGGTTTACAAAACCTGTCGAAAAACTACCCGTTCCATCTGTACCGCAACCTTCAATGTATGCTGTAGGTTGAGTTGAAAGACTATTGACATTCGCAATTTGATCGACAACAGCGCGCACAGTTTTACCATTTCTTGCAAAACTTAAAGTTGTCGCACTACCTGCATTTAAATTAGGTGTAACGCGTAAGAATACGACATCATCGCGAATTACCACGCCACTTTTAGGTCCAGTAGCCGTTTTACCTGAATTAGAAATAATAAAACGCATAGAATCAGGGTCGCAAGATGCTGATACATTAATATATGCACTTGCAGTTCCTACTTTACTGAAAGTATCAGGATAAGCATGTGCATGTGTTGCAAGAACTTGGCCTACTTTTGTAGCACTTGAACAATCGGAAGTAGCAACATAATTAAAACTCCCACAAGCACCAGCTTCAACATCGCCAATTTTAAAATTAAATGTGCGTTTGTTTTTTGTATATAGTTGTGAAGAACTAACGAAATTGAGCAAAGAATCTAAAGTAATATCAATAGAAGCGTTTAAGGCTTTTTGAGAACCTACATTGCAATAACGGACAGAATATGTTGTAGGTGTGCATTTTACTAAACCTATACTATTGACTGAAACTTGAATTTGCGCAAAATTATAAAGCGGCTGTACGCCGAAATAATTTGAGCCTTGGTTAAAATCATTACCATAACTCACCCCATTGGTGCACCCTGTAAAATTATTAGAAAGAGGTGTTATATGGGAAATATATGTGCCAGCATCTAAAGATATGGAATAATTCCCTTGCGCATCAGGGCGCGTTCTGAGTACTTTGCTATCCGCTCCTTGTTTTACAAACTCAATAACTGCATTGAAATAATTAGGTTCAATCGCACCTAAATTACAATTTTTATCGTAATCAATAAAAACACGGCCCGTAATAACATTACTGTAAAGTACATTATCGGCATTAATTTTAATCACTTGACCCATTGATGAACCTGAAGAGCCATCTTGTCCACAAAAGATAATGCCACCATCGTTTGTAATTTTCAAATCATTATAAAGATCATAAACGGATGTGGCAACAGCATCAAAAGTTCTTATAGTTTTACTTTGTTGAAGTGTTCCATTGGCGTTGAAATTTTGGAGAATGATATCTTCTACGCTTTTACCATTTCGGTAAGCATCAAAAATTACTAATGCTTTTAAGCTATTATCGGGATTGACTACAAAATTTGAAGGAAAATTAGCGTAAGGCTGATTAGCATTCCAAATTATTTGACCGTTTGTATCAATTTTAGCAAAACTCGAACCTAAAATTGCTAAATTGCCATCCTGCAATCTTTTTAAATCAGTAACAGTTTTGAACGGGTTTGTTGCACTACCCAGACCAATAATTTTACTGTAAATAAAATTACCATTCGCATCGGCTTTATAGAGGCGGGCGGTATCACCCGCCCCATTAACCTTTGTCGAAAAAAATAATGCTTTATTGGCACTTTCAACGAGTGAAGTTGCCAATCGGTTTGTTATCGGTATAAGTGCTTTAAACCAGAGGCTATCCCCCTGTTGTGTGGTTTTTAGGATGGCTACGCTATCACTGAAAATAGATTTAACAGTAATGAGCGATGCTAAAGAATTATCGGAAAGAAGCTTTAAGTCACCAACGTGTGCTAATTTTTTTGAACCCGCACTGAAGTTTTTTGACCATAAAACTTGACATTTCTGATTTACTTTGAGTAAGTTTATGTTTTTATTATTGCTATTAGTTGTATCGGTTGCGTAATTAATAAAAAAGTTGCCATCACCAGCAGCTACCATGTGTACACCGTCCTTATCATTTATGATACTCGGTGTTGGAATTTTATTTTGCGATATTATTATACCCTCTGCGTCGAGTTTAGAAAGGTAGAGCTGGGTACTTCCACTTGTGTACGTAAAGCCACATTGGAAGTACCCGCCGTCAGTAGTTTGCTCTATGGCTTGGATATTTAAATTTTCAGAACCTGTTCCAAAATTTTTTAACCACCCTTGCGCATTCAAACTTTCGACGGATAGCATAACCCAAACGAAGAGAACGAATTTCTTAACCATCAATGAATGTAATTTATTTACTTTCATGATACAAATGTGCGAATAGATATTGGACATAAAAATTACATTTTTTCTGAAATTTAAATTGAATTTTTGTGTATTAATATTGGTTTTCAATATTTTATGCTATTTTTCCTGAAAATAAAATTAAATTTGCGTAAAGTTGTTAATCAATAAATGGTAATTTTATTCTTTGAATTAACAATTGATTAACTAATCAGCGAGAAAAAAGGTTTGGTACAAGCACTAAACGAGTATATTCAAGGAATAAAATTTTCTCACTAAGTTCATAAAGGAAAACACAAGATACACAAAACTGCTTAGTGACCTTTGTGTTTTCCATTGCGCGCTTAGTGAAAACTTTATAAACAGCTATCAATTATCAACTAAAATGCTTAATTCTTCTCTTGTCGAACTCTTTAAATTTTTAACACCCGCTGATAAAAAAGGGTTGAAAAAATTTATTCGATCACCTTTTTTTAATCAACGTGAAGATGTAATGCTGCTATTCGACTATCTTGAAAACTATATTGATACAGAGCCACTTAAATTAGCCAAGGAAAAAGTTTTTGAAGCTGTTTACCCGAAACAGAAATATAACGTCGATTCAATGTATTTTATCATGTCCACTTCAACGCAACTCATAAATAAGTTTTTAACTATTTCTGAAATGGAATCGAAAGAAATTGAAAAAAAGCTATTATTAGTTGATGCATTGAAGAAGCGTGGTGCCGAAAAATTTACAGAAAAAACTTTGGCAGAGGCAAATCAACAACTCGAAAAGCAAAAATTGAGAAATGCTGAATACCATCATCTAAAGTATAAAATTAAATATACTGAATTTGAATTAAAACATTGGAAAAGACGGAACGATGAATTTAATATACAAGAGATGATTGATGATTTCCATTCTTACTCAATGTCTGAAATTTTCAAGTTAGCATATTCAGCTTTTTCGCATAAAAGTATTTCTAAAAAAGAATATGAATTGCCTCTTTTAGATTCGATTCAGAAAATTAACAATAAGTATCTAACAGAACCATCCGTTGCATCTCATTTGTATAGCTTTAAGTTATCCATTGGGGAAATAAATGACACTGAAGTAAACGAGGTTTTTGTTAAATTAAAAGAACTTCTTTTTACTCAATCGCAATTATTTGAACATAATGAGTTACAGGATTTTTATTTGAACGCTATAAACTACTGCATAAAAAAACAAAATTATGGAGAATTAGCTTTTGTTCGTGAAGCTCTTAATTTATTCGATGAAGGGTTAAAAACAAAAGTACTTTTGGAAGAAGGCAATATTTCTCCTTATGATTACAGAAACGTAAATATGCTTGCTCTTAAAATTAACGATTTTGATTTTGCTGAAAATTTCTTAAATACTTACAAATCCCTACTTCCGGCAAAAGATAGAGAAGATATTTATCAATTCAATATTGGGTTTTATTTTTTTAGAAAAGGCGATTACACAAAAGCCATGAAGCAATTATTGAGTGTCAATTCCAAAGATCCACTTATAAATTTGGATGCGCGTCGAGTACTTGCTCGCGTTTACTTCGAACTCAAAGAATTTAAAGCACTACAATCGCACATAGAGACTTCAAAAGTATATTTACATCGTCAAAAAGAGATGAGTTATATCAAAGAATCGTACACTAATTTTTTTAAATTTTTAGAAGCTGTGCTAAATAGTGATGTAAAAACAAAAGCCGAGCGTTCTAAAATTGTAGAAAATATTAAATCCGTAAAACTTTGTGCTGAACGTGACTGGTTGGTAACGCTGATTAAGTTATGAAATGATGTTACGCAAGTGGCAGAGCCGCGAAATATTTGTAGAAAATATCAAGATAAAGTTTTGTAAGGTGCAGAGCACCGAAATATTGGTTTTCTATATTGCGGTGCGCTGCACCTATCTGCTTAACATCAGTTATGAAGTAATAAAGCGCTTAACTGGATGAAGGGTTTCAAGTTTTAAAAAAAATAAAAAGAGCGCATACAAAAAATTTGCAGCGCTCTTTTTATTTTTTTTAAATCGAGTTTAACAACTTTGTTGATAAACCGTCAAACTTTCAGCCTTACTTAATTTCGATGTTGTGTTTAACAATAGTCTGCTCAGTTTTAGGAACAGTAACTTGCAAAACGCCGTTGCTGTATTGCGCTGAAATGTTAGCAGCATCTACATTGTCTGGTAAATTAAAAGTGCGTTTGAAGGCACTGTAACCAAATTCGCGACGAACATATTTAAGCACAGGCGTTTGGTTTTCAGTCTCAGGAGTTGTTAAATTTGAATTTTTTTTCTCAGCCGAAATACTTAAAACGCCTTGAATTACATCTATTTTGAAATCTTCTTTAGTTAAGCCAGGCGCCGCCATATCAATTCTAAAGTTTTCTTTCGATTCCAAAATGTTAACCGAAGGAGCTGTTAACCAATCACCAACTTCATCGCTGAAAAAAGATTTTACACCATGATTTACAACGTGCTCAAATGCTTGATCTAAATTGCCAATACGGTTAATGTGAGCCAAAGTACCGAATGGATTGAATTTTACGAGTGTCATAATTTGAAAAGTTTTAATTATTAAATGATTCTCGCTGTTTTAAAAGCGATACATCACATTACTATCAAATTATGTTCCGAGTCAATTTTTAGGCTTTTATGGGTTAAAAAAAGCAAAATATTCGGACACATTGTCAAAATAACTTTCTTTTTAATGACAAGTTGGCAAAAAAAAATGTCAAAATAATATTTTAAGCTCTTCCTTGCAATGGCTTGACGGTATATCCTTTAAGTTTAAGCAAGTTCAAAACGCCTTTCACGCCACCGAGATGTGCTGCACCGACAGCGAAAAAATTGGATTTATCGCGCATCAATTTTTCCATTTTAGAAATCCAGTTGGCATTGCGATTATTGAGCATCATAGCCTCATAAGGCGCCATGCTTTTATCACTCGATTCCGAACTCAACATGCCACTCATTTTCTCAATGTCTTTATTTAAATACAATTTCACCATTTCTTGAAATTCTTCTTTCCCAGAATTTTTTGTTTTCAAACTTGCAACCAACATATCGGCTTGGACTTTAAGCGGAATTGAATCGAATAAACTCATCTGAAAATCTATCGTTTCTAAACCAGATGTTGATTTATTTTTAGATTTAGCCATTTTATTAAATTCAATTTCAAAGCCTGTTGTTTTAGCTGTTTCTGAATTTGCATCATCCATTCCACCAAAACCTGCTCCTGCCCCATCGAGCATGGTTGAAAGAAACATCGGTTTAATAGACTGCATCATTTCTAACGGAATACCTAATGAATCCATTCGTACTTTTAAAAGTTTGTAATCAGCATCAGAGATTAAATCTTTAATGGTTGTATCGCCCGACATCATCATTTTTCCCATCATTCCCATTAATGCCATCGGATTTTCAAGCGTTTTCATATCAATTTCGAAAACGACTTGTTCAGCCGCATCGAAGGATTTTTTTGTTGGGTCATCAAGTAGAAAGTCGTCTTTAGGAATAAGGTGAATGGTTCCGAACAAATAAGAGGTTTTAATGTCTTTACCAGAAATTTCCCACAAAACGCTTTTAGCTACAGGAGATTCTTTTTGAGCATTGGCTGTATTGAAAAGAAATAAAGATAAAATAGAAGCGAAAATAGTTTTGAAATACTTTTTAAACATGGTAATTTTAAATTTAGGTGATTTTTGTATAGACGCCATGTTGGCGTCTTTAGTTTTAGTAAGAGATGCCACATGGCTTCTCTACAACAATAAGACGAAAATCTATACGAACGATACTTTAGTTATTTGCATCAATATCGCGCAAAATGCCAAGCAAAGTTATTATATCAGTATAAAACGTTTTAATCAATTTAAAATTGGCATTACTGCGCCATAAATTAGGCTCTAATATGTCTTTATCTTGACTGACAGCAATATAAATATCGTTTTCTATGAACGTCATATAAAGTTCTTTGCTTTCAAGTTCGCTGTAAGTGAAAATGGCGCGTTGCATATCTTCGTTTAAGATATTTTTTATGTTCGCGTATTTATTGGCAAATACAAAAAATCGTTCATTAAATGGCGGAAATCGCATTTCGATTTGTGTAGCACCATTTCGAGCAAATAATTTAATGGTGCGAGAAGCATATTGTTTACTTTCTTTAGGAAGAATTAATATTTCTCCACCATTTTCTTGAATGGGGCGGGTATATAAAGCGTGTAGGAAAACGCCATTAAAAACTTTATCCAATCTATTTCTGACAGGTGACATTTCATGAACAGTCAATTCACTCATTTCAAAATACAATTCACCTGAATCGCCTGAAATATAATCTTCTCCAATAAAATCTTCATCGAAATGAGGGAAAATTTTACTATTATCAAAAACTTCTGGTGAAATGGACGCTTCAGCGTTGTATGTCATTGGGATAGCAAAATTCACATCATTATCTATAAAATCTAAAACTAAATTAACTATTTTAGGTTTGAATTCCTCGCGATAAACCTCCCACTTTTTGTAGGCAAAACTTACCAAAGCAACGCATGTTGCAAGTAATAATAAAGTAGATAAAACGGAATGAAAATAGACAATTGCAATGACTGCTAATAGGATTACACCAAAACTTACAAAAACAATAAGTTCGATTTTTTTACGCAATTCTTCAAGGCGTAACAATTCTGGCTGAATTGTTTGATTATAAAACCTACGAAAATCATCAAGCGCAACGATAATGACTAATGGCTAATACTTAATGGTTAAAAAAATTCTAACAGTTCCTAAATTCTATGAATTCGAGTTCTTTTAAAGAGATTTCCCAAATTGAGCTTCGTATTTATCAATATATTCGTTAACTACTGAACTTAATAAATCTTTTACAAACGATTTTTCAAGTTTAGCGATAGATTTTAATTTCTCAGCTTTTTGATTTTCTACAATGATAGTTAAACGCTTAATGGATTGGTGATGCAATTCTGCTAATGAAGCATTGACAGTGCTGCGTATGAGCGCATCTAAACCCGATAGACGGCTGGGGGAAGATTCGGATTCTTGAAAAATACTGGGTGCATCAAAACCCGATTTGCGTTTGAGCGAATCAATTTTTTCTTCAACTACTTCTGTAAAAGCATCTTTAAAAAGCGAATCTAAATCGCTGGTAAAAGTTTTATTATGATTTTTTTTAAGCAAAGGCGCAACGATTGCTGTACCCGTCGCTGTTGATCCACGCATCGTAATTTGCTCTGCGCTCTCAACAGGTTTTACTTCCTCATTCGATTTGAGAAAGTAGTTATTCATATCTGCCGAAAAATTCTTCTTAGCCAAAGTGTGTAAAATTTAGTTGTTAGTTGTTGGTTGTTAGTTTTTAGACAGATAGTTATTGTAAGAAGTTTTACCTTACAACTATCAACTAATAGCTAACAACTAAGCAGGCACTTTCTCTACCCGTGCTAAAAACTCTTTGCAAAGCGCTAAATAATCATCTGCGCCAGAACTTTTAGGATTGTAAGCAAAAATATCCTTATGCTGGGCAGGTGCTTCAGCTAAAGCAACATTATCGCGAATGTACGTTTTAAATACCTTCTCGCCAAAATATTTGTGAATAGTTTCAACCACATCGCGACTCAAAACTTTTCGCGCATCGTACATTGTTGCAACAACACCTGCAATAGTCAATCCTTTATTCAACCTGAATTGAACTTTATCTATCACTTGTTTAATTTTTGCTAAACCTTGCAATGCTAAAAATTCAGTCTGCAACGGAATTATAACATAATCGCTACAAGTGAGTGCATTAAGTGTTAATAATCCTAACGACGGCGGACAGTCGAGGACAATATAATCGTAATTATCAGTTACCGTATCGAAAATTTCGCGCAAAATGTATTCTCTGCCTGCTTCGTTGCTGAGTTCCATTTCAATCCCACTTAAATCTAAAGTAGAAATAATAATATCTAAATTTTGTTTTACTGTGTAAGGCGCAAGCTCTAATTCGCCACGCATGACTTCGTAAATGGTGCTTTTTTGGCGCGGCACACCAAACGATAAAGTTAAATTAGCTTGAGGGTCTAAATCGACGAGTAAAACTTTTTTACCTAATTCTGCTAAACCTGCGCCGATATTAACAGCACTTGTCGTTTTCCCAACACCACCTTTGTGGTTAAGCAATGAAATTGTTAATGCCATATAGTATTTCGAAAAAGTAATTCTGCAAAAGTAAAATAAAAATGTCGCAAAAAAAAACATGTTTTTGCACGCGTTGTTGATTCAGGTTTTGACAAAACAAAAAAAGTGGGATATTTTTCAATATCTCACTTCTTTTGATTTAAACGTTTTATCTATTCAGCTACAAATTTCAATGTAGATGCTTCTCCTTGATCATTACTTAAACGAGCAAAGTAAAGTCCTTTACTTAAATTTGATGTTTCAATAATAAATTGTTCTGATGTTGAAGGTGCGTAAGTGCGAACAACTTGTCCAGTCACGCTATAAAGCGTTAAAGTGTGTTTAACAGTTTCAATATTTGAAAAACTTAAAACGGCGTTGTTAAAAACTGGATTTGGAAAAATGCTTAAAGAAGAAGCGCTTTTAAGGTCATTAGTACCAGTAGCTGCAACTGTTTTGCAAGAATTAAAAACAAAAGCAGGTAAAATTAAACTACCATTGGCAGCAATACCTTTTGTAATCAAAGCACGATTACCATCTCCATTCCCAGTATAAGTACATGTGCTGCCTTTTAAGCCCCTTTCATCTTCTGTATAATTGTCTGCAGCTACAGTTCCATCACCCCAATTTCCGCCATTTATAAACTTGAATTGGGTTGTATCGTTTGTGGGACGAGGTATTTTAAATGTAACCGCGTAAATAGAATCCGAAGCAGGTGTAGTTGCGGTCATTTTTAATGCCGTTGTCGGGCTCCAATCTGCTTGAACTGAAGCTCCAAGTGCTCCAGTAGCTCTTAAGCCATCAGTACTAAGTTTCCTTCCCGAACCTTTTAATGAAACTCGAAACGTAACACTGACAGAATCTTTTGCTTGTGAAAAAGCAAAAGTAGTTACGAAAGCTAAAACCAATAAGAGTAATAATTTCTTCATAAAACAGAGTTAAAAATTAGTTGAGTAATAAAAAAGCGAAATTAAGTTACTGGATTGTATCGGCAAAGAATTTTTAAAATAATTTCGAAGTGATAGTGTTAAAGTTCAAGTAATATTATTTCAATAGGTTTCCGAGTACTCTTCAATTTATTATAATATATTTAAAGACCTTGGACTTACTTAAACCAATAAATATTTTTATAGTTTTGAGATTATTTATAAAATTATCGTAATTTGCATCGTTTTAATAATAAGCCAATTTAATCGAGACTTTGAAACTATGTCTCATCACTAAAATAATAATTATGAAACGCCGCACACTATTGAGTTCAATTCCTTTTATTCCTGCTATTGGTTCATCATCCTTTAATGAATTACACGCTATGCCATTTTTAAAAAATATTAACGAGACGGCAAAATTCAAACATTCAGCTTGTCGTTGGTGCTATAATACCATTCCTTTAGAAGAGTTTTTCCAAAAAGGTGCAGCTATGGGTTTAAAAGCTGTAGATTTACTCAATGTAGATGAATCTGTTATTGCACAGAAATATGGTTTAGCCAGTTCAATGCTTATGGTTCAACCTGATGGCTTTGGTATCAAGAAAGGATTTAATCGTATCGAGAACCACGATGTTTTAGTGCCTTTTTACGAAAAACTGATTACTCGAGCAGCGGAGCTTAAAGTAAAAAACGTGATATGCTTTTCGGGTAATCGAGAAGGTTTGAGCGATGTTCAAGGAATTGGAAACTGTGCCATCGGGTTAAAGCGCCTTATGCCACTTGCCGAAAAACTCGGTGTTGTGATTTGTATGGAATTACTCAATTCTAAAATCGACCACAAAGATTATCAGTGCGATAAAACCGATTGGGGAGTTTCTCTGGTAAAAGCAATAGGTTCAACAAGCTTTAGGTTGTTGTACGATATTTATCACATGCAAATTATGGAAGGTGACGTTATTCGCAACATAAGAGATTATCATCAATACATTGCACATTATCACACTGGTGGAGTGCCAGGAAGACATGAAATTGATGAAACACAGGAATTGTTTTATCCTGCTATTATTAAAGCTATTGTTGATATTGGCTACGATGGATATATTGCACAAGAATTTATTCCAGTAAATACGGATAAATTAGCTTCGTTGCAACGTGCATTAAAAATATGTACTGTCTAATTTTAAGTGATAAGTGATAAGTGATAAGTGCAGGGAAGATTATCACTTATCACTTTTTACCTATCACATATTTAAATACATATCTGGCTTAGCAATTGTCATAAAATTTTGTGGGTGCGATAATGGCTCAAAACCAAATTGAGCATATAAACCTTGTGCATCGCGGGTGGCTAAAACCCAACGGCGCAAACCTTGAAGTTTTTCGTGCTTCATTATATAAGTCATCAATTCTTTTCCTAATCCTTCACCACGCTCAGCTTCAATCACGAAAACATCTGCTAAATAAGCAAAAGTTGCGTAATCGGTAATCACGCGCGCAAAAGCAATTTGTTCTTCTTCAGAATTATAAATTCCAAAGCACATACTATTTTCGATACTCTTTTTCACTAAGCCTAAAGGGATATTTTTTGCCCAATAGGATTTAGTGCTCAAAAATTGATGAATCAGAAGAATATCTAACTTATCTTTATCATCGCTAATCAAAAACGGCTTTCTTTTTTCGGTACTCATTTACAATTTGTTGTAATTTTTGCAAATTTAATATTCTATTAAAATTGGAGTAAAAAATTATCCGCATCTTTGCAGAATATTTATACTATAATTTAATGACAAATAAGGCGACATCAAAACGCAAGGTCGAAATAGTTGTAATATCCGATGCACATTTAGGTAGCATTGGATGTCATTCTAAAGAGCTTGCTAATTATTTAAAAAGCATTAAAGCGGAGCGACTCATTTTAAATGGCGACATCATAGATATGTGGCAATTTAAAAAAGCCTATTTCCAAAAATACGAGCTTTTAGTTGTTAATCGGATTTTAAAAATGCTCGCTAATGGCACAATAGTCTATTATTTAACTGGAAATCACGATGATATTCTAAGGCGTTTTTCTGGATTCCAAAACGGCAATTTTTACCTCCGCGATCAAGTCGTTTTTTTATTAAATGGCAAGAAACATTGGTTCTTTCATGGTGATGCTTTTGATGTGGCTATGTTAAAAACGCGGTGGCTTTCTAAATTAGGTGGAATGATTTACGACTGGTTAATAATTGCTAATCGTTTTATAAATAGACTTACTGGCTTTTTTGGCGCACCACCTATTTCATTTGCTACTTTAATAAAAATGGGCATTAAAAAAGTAGTTAAATTTATTAGCGATTTTGAAGACCAAGCCATTGATGCTGCCAAAACAAATGGATACGATGTAGTTATTTGTGGCCATGTGCATCGACCAAGTATTACAGAAAAAGGCGGCATTGTTTACTTAAACTCAGGCGATTGGATAGAAAATCTCACTTCGTTAGAATATAATGAAGGCAAATGGTCGTTATTCAAATACAATGCTAACGATTTTGAAGATGCAAAGGAAAAAGAAGTTTCAAAACCTAATGATGATGATGCGCTCATGTCATTATCTCAAGAAGAATTAATAAATAATTTTATAAACAAAAAACCAGCTTTTGTGTCTTTAAAAAGTAACGAAGCGATTGAATCTTCTTTTTGGGACGGTATTGAAAAGTGATTAAGTTCGAATGACTTAAATTTGAATAGCCCTGAATGAAATTTGGGGAATTGTTAAAAGAGAAATTGTCCGAAGTACGTAGGAATTAATAACCACGGATGAAGTCCGTGAAAAGAACCGCACCATGTCAAAAATTTCGAACTGGGTTTTTAACAACGTCCATTCAAATAATCTCATTTATAATACTTGTTGGGAAGACCCTCGATGCGATAGGCAATTATTGCAATTAAACAAAAAAAGTGAGGTTGTAATGATAACTTCAGCGGGTTGCAATGCCCTCGATTATGCTTTAGATAATCCGTTAGCCATTAACTGTATTGACATGAATCACCGCCAAAATGCCTTGCTTCAGTTAAAATTGGCAACAATAAAGCATACAAATTTTTCTGATTTATTTAATATTTTTGGTGAAGGAAATTATAGAAACATAAACGCTATCTATAATGATATTCTAAGCACTCAAATTCCTGATTTTGCACGCCAATATTGGAATAAAAACATTAATTTATTTAAAGGGGGTGGAATACGCAAATCATTTTACTGGCACAGTACATCCGGTAGTTTTGCTTGGTTGCTATTAAAATACATGCAGTTTAAAAAATCAAATCGAATTGCATTAGATAAACTTTTTGCTTCGCGTAATATGCCAGAACAACGCGAAAACTATTTCAAACTTGAACGGGGTATCATAAATGGATTTATTAAATGGGTAATGGATTTACCCATAATTATGACGATGCTCGGCGTGCCTGCGAGCCAACACAAAATGGTTTCGAATAATGAAAGCGCCATAAGTTATATTTTAGCTTGTTTGCGCCATGTATTTGCAGAATTACCTATTCAAGACAATTATTTTTATTATTTATATTTCACGGGTAGGTACGATGCTAACTGCTCTCCTAATTATTTAAAAGCTGAAAATTTTGAATTGCTTCAGAAAAATACGCGTGCCATTTCAACTCACACTACAACATTAACCCATTTTTTGAAAGAGAACCCAAAAACGTATTCACATTTTGTTCTTTTAGACCATCAAGATTGGTTAGCAGCTAATAATAAACCAGCTTTGATTGAAGAATGGGGGACAATTTTAGAAAACAGCCAACCCGGGACACGGATTCTTTTACGCTCGGCAGCTAAAGAAATTAATTTTTTCCCTACTTTTGTGAATGATCGCGTTGATTTTGAAAAAGAACTCACCGCCATTACGCACAAACAAGATCGCGTTGGAACGTATGCGAGTGTTTATTTAGGTGTGGTAAAATAGAACTCGAATTTATAGAATTTAAGTCAACATGGTAAAAGACGAAAAAGCAAATCAAGTTGAACGCATAAGTAGTTACTATAAATTTCATGCTAAAATTTATGACGCTTCACGTTGGTCTTTCTTATTTGGCAGAAAAAAAATATTAAAGCTTATACCTTTTCCAAATGATTCGGCTATTAAAATTATTGAAGTAGGTTGTGGGACAGGTATTAATTTGCAAAAATTAGCCATCCAGTTTCCAAAGGCACAACTCATTGGTTTCGATGTTTCGGAAGATATGATAAATCAATCGAAAAAAAAATTGGAAATCTTTGGCAAAAGGGTTAAACTTGTTAATGCACCTTATGGAGTTGATTTAAAAGCAAATAGTGAAAATGCAGATTGTATTTTATTTTCGTATTGTTTAACTATGGTAAATCCGCAATATGCTGATTTAATAGAACGTGCCCGTATCGATTTAAAACAAAACGGCATTATAGCAGTTGTCGATTTTTACGATTCGAATTACGATTTATATAAAAAGTGGATGGTGACTAATCATGTTCGAATGGAGCAACATCTTTCACCTGTGTTACTTAGAAATTTCATCACCGAACTAAGTTTTACGAAAAAAGCATATTTTGGATTGTGGCGCTATTTTTTATTTCTCGGCAAAAAGACTAATGGTTAATAGCTCGCGCGAAATGTGCAGCTTGAAAAGCATGTTGAAGTTGAGTAACTTTTTCGCCAAAATATATCTCATCTCCAAATTTTTCATAACAAGAAAATATGCGCTCAATAGTATTATCAATATTCATTGTAAATATTTTCATTAAAGGTACAATTAAATCAATCGCCTAGAAATGAACTCGAAATGATTTACAAAAAATTAATATTGAATTTGATTTTAGAATACATGAAAATTGATACCTATTCTATTCTCTCGCAAACTATTCAAAGTATTATCAAAAATAGAGCCTGGTTTGATTATGCTATTTAAACCAATCGAATAATTTAAACCAGGATTTATCGTAAATCTCCATAATTTAAATTCAAATCCGAAAATAATATCTACATAACTATTAAACGGATTAAATTGTAGTATTTGAGTTTGTGCATTTCCATTAAATTTCCAACCCATATCCAAACCTAAAGCAATATTAGGTGGGAATTTGAGTTGTCTCATCGTATATTTAATATGAATCGGAATTCTAAATTCAGCAATTTTAAATCTGTCAATTCCCAGCGCATTAGGTGTAGTGTCTGTCACTAATTCGCTCGATCTGAAATTAAAATCGCCTTCGCCAACTAAATCCCAATATTTACTGAGCTTGTATATTCCAGATAAACCCAACGTAAAACCCGTAAAATTGCTCGCATTGGCTTTTTTAAGTTTGTCAGCCGTGCCGCCCAAATTATTAATATCGAACTGAAAAGCTGTTTGTTCAATACCTGTCGCAAGTCCCAATTGAAACCGTTTAGGTTTTTTTAAAGTGTCCTTATGAACGACAGTATCGCGTTTCAACGAATCTTTTGAAAAAGAAATTTTGTATGAATCTGCATTTGAAAATATAATTTTTCTTTTCGCCGAATCTTGTATGGTGAATATATTATTGTCTCTAAACCTTTTAGATATAGCGATAGAGTCTTTGGCTGAATATGTTTGCGAAAAGACGCAATAAATTGATATAAAGTAAAAAAAGAAAGACAATCCTAATGGCTTCATAACTTAATACTTATTTTATCTAATAATTGCTCAATAATTTTTAGTTTTGCAAGATATTTAAAAGTTAAACCTTTATCAAAATATTGAACTAAAAATTTAAATTCTTGTTACGTTTATAACTTTCAATAAAAATTGAAAGTTTAAAAAGCAAATTGCCTTTATGGTTGCAAATATATCAAATCCGCTCAGTTTGTTGACTAAAACAAAAAGCCCCAAGTTAAATACCATTGCAGAAAAAGTATTTAATGACGAGAGAATCACGTTTGATGAAGGCTTAACGCTTTTTGAAGAAGCCGATTTAAGTTTTTTGGGTTATTTAGCCAATTATGTTCGCGAAAAAAAGAACGGCGATAACACCTATTTCAATCGCAATTTCCACATTGAGCCTACTAATTTGTGCATATATACGTGTAAATTTTGCTCTTACAGCCGATTAATTAAACAACGCGATCAAGGCTGGGAATACACTGCCGACGAAATGTTTGATATCGTTAAAAAATACGACGGAAAGCCCGTAACAGAAGTGCATATTGTCGGTGGCGTTTTACCTCAGTACGATTTAAAGTTTTATACTGAATTGTTTTCACGTATTCACAATTATCGCCCTGAGCTACATATTAAAGCGCTAACACCGGTTGAATACCACTACATTTTCAAGAAAGCCAAAGTGAATTATGAAGATGGGATGAAAATGATAAAAGATTCAGGTGTTGGTTCGTTACCTGGTGGTGGTGCCGAAATTTTTCATCCCGATGTAAGAAAAATCATTGCGGGAGATAAATGCACTGGCGAACAATGGCTGCAAATTCACGAAATTTGGCACAATTTGGGCATGCGCTCAAATGCGACAATGTTGTATGGACATATCGAAAAATACGAACATCGCATTGATCACTTTGATAAATTGCGCACACTTCAAGATAAAACTGGTGGATTTCAAACATTTATCCCTTTAAAATTCAGGAATAAAGACAATGAAATGTCGCACATAGCAGAAAGCACTACCGTTGAAGATTTAAAAAATTACGCCGTTTCGCGGATTTATCTCGATAATTTCCAGCATCTCAAAGCGTATTGGCCCATGATTGGTAGAAATACAGCGCAAATATCGCTCGCATTTGGTGTGGATGATATTGACGGAACGATTGACGATACGACTAAAATATATTCAATGGCAGGTTCGGAAGAACAATCGCCAGCGCTAAGTACTGAGGCGTTGGTTACAATGATTCGACGTGTGGGCAGAAAACCCATAGAACGCGATACACTATATAATGTCGTGACAGATTATACAAATGTTGTTTTCGAAGAAGATACTGCTTTTAAAGGTTATTTGGAATTACCTATTCTTAGTTGATAGTTGATAGTTGTTAGTTGATAGTTTTGGACTTCTTCTAACAACTAACAACTATCAACTATCAACTAACAACTATGAATGTTTACTTAGTTCGCCATGGCGAAACAGCGTTTAACAAATTGGGAATTGTTCAAGGTAGTGGTATAGATTCCGACCTTAACGATGTGGGTCGAACGCAAGCGCTGCAATTGTATGAAATGTATAAGGCTATTCCTTTCGATTTGATTTTGTTGTCCAATCTCAAACGTACTTACCAAACAGCACAAAATTTTATTGAACTCGACCATAGGAAGTTTATTAAACTTCAAGCCTTGAATGAAATTTCGTGGGGAGAAAATGAAGGCAAAGAATTGACACCCGAACGAGAAAAAAGGTTTAGCGGAGTGACTGAAAGTTGGGCGAAGGGTAATTTAGAGGCTAAAATAAAGGGCGGCGAAAGTGCGATTGAATTATTTGCTCGCTGTCAGGTAGTGGTCGATTTTTTAAAAGAAAATTACAAAAAACTCGATAATGTTTTGATTGTAACGCATGGCAGAACGCTCACAGCATTGCATATTTTGTTTACAAACAATTTGCAGACAGAAATCAATACCTTCAAACATCCGAACACTTCGCTCTATAAATACGAATTTGATGGAGAAGAATTTATAAATACGATTCATAAAGATTTAACACATTTGATTGAGCTATCAGGCATCAGGAGTCAGGTATCAGGAAACTGGTAATAAATTTTCAAACTCTGATTTCTGATTCCAGACTCCTAACACCTTAAAATTATGTTCGAAATAAAAAGACTTACTGCTGTTAGTTACTTGAATACAAAACCTTTTTTGTACGGCTTATTGCATCATCCCATCCATAAAAAAATTAGTATTGAACTCAATATACCTTCTGTTTGTGCGCAAAAAATGGTTTCAGGCGAGATTGATTTGGGATTAATTCCTGTAGCTGCCATTCCTGAAATTCCAAATGCACGAATTATATCCGATTACTGCATTGGCGCAGAAGGCGCTGTTAAAACCGTTTGCATTTACAGTCAGGTTCCTATAGAAGAAGTCACACATTTATATCTCGATTTTCATTCGCGCACCTCGGTTATGTTGGCGCAATTGTTACTAGAAAAACATTGGTTTCAAACTCCTATTTTACTACCCACTGAAACAGGTTATATTTCAAGCATTCGAGGAACAAAAGCTGGGGTCGTTATTGGCGATAAATCCATTGGTTTGGAAAAAAAGTTTAAATACGTGTACGATTTAGCGAATGAGTGGTCAAATTACACGGGTGGTTTGCCCTTTGTTTTTGCTGCTTGGGTTTCAACAAAACCTTTGAGCGATGATTTTTTAAAAGAATTTAACGCTGCTTTAAAGTTCGGTTTAGCGCATATTCCAGAATTGATTCTTCTTTTGCCAACGCCTGAATCCGATTTCAGTTTGAAAGATTATTACACGAAATATATTTCGTATAATTTGGATGCACCTAAAAGGGTAGCTTTGGATAGGTTTTTAAAATTTGTTGAGGAGAATTGTAGGGACACATTGAATGCGTCTCGCACTACGGTTCCTATTTAAAAACATGGCATCACTACGTGTTCGGTGTTCTTGTTTATTTGGCAGTCTCAAATTATTTAAACCGATTAATCACAATAATTCCACCAATAAGCAGCAACATACCTAAATAATGCCAAACGGATAAACTTTCGCCATCTAAAATGCCCCAAACTAATGCCATGAGTGGAATGAAATACGTGATGGAACTAGCAAAAAAAGCTGAGGTTTTGCTCAATAAATTATTGAACAACGTTTGAGAAATAGCAGTACCGACAATGCCGAGTGTCAAAGCAGTTAATAAAGAAAATGGCGCTTTCGGATTAGTTTTAAGTATTTCCACAAAATTGGTTGAAAGTAAAACAACTAAACCAAACAAGCCAGCAATTGAAATTGAAACAGTTGAAAGATGAATCGGCTTTATATCGGCTGCAAAACGTTTTGTCGTGTTGAGGTTTGTGCCATACATTATGGTTGCTAAAATGACAAATAGCGAATACCCATTTAAATGCAATTCTCCTTTGGTGTTGAAAAATATAAGCGAAGCTGAGCCGATAAATCCGAGCACTAATCCCAAAATTTTGAGCGCGCTCGATTTTTGTTTGAAAAATAGAATACCAATTAAAAATGTCATGCACGGCGTAAGTGAATTTAAAATTCCACTAATCGAACTGCTTATTCCTACTTGAGCGAGCGCAAATAAAAAAGCTGGAATACCCATGCCCAGAAAAGCAATTAAGACAACGTATTTAAATTTTTCGCGCGGAATGTGTTTGAAATGACCAACCGAAAAAGGCAAAACGACCAGCATTGCCGAGGATAATCTAAGCGATGCAACAATCAGTGGCGGAAAAGCAATCAAACTTTTCTTCACTAAAATAAATGAACTTCCCCATGTCACTGTCAAAAATAAAAATGATAACCAAATGACGAGGTTTTGTCTTGAATTTTGCTTTATAGATTCCATAATTAAATTAAGAAGTTATTGTTTAGCTAAAGCTAAATTACTTGATATTGGAAACGCGGATTTTCGCAGATTTTGGCGGATTTAACACGGATTTTATAAACCTATTATTTTACTATAATCACTAGCTAAAACGAATCAGCAAAAATCTGCGAAAATCCGCGTTTCCATTGATAAACATTTCAGCTTTAGCTGAATAGTTACATTAAGAATTAAAAATGGGGCTATCTCATTCTTTCGTTTGAGACATCCCCATTTTTAGTTGTTAGTTGAAAATTCAGACACCAACTGTCCACTGTCAATTATTCTTCAATAATTTCAGGCGAAGAATCAGTGGTAGTTTCGTCAGAATCAGATTTAATTTCTGTATTCTCATCACCTACAACTAATGCTTCATCACTTACAACCTCTTCAACCTCAACATTATCAATTAAGGCTACATCTGCAATTTCTTCGCCCTCATCTAAACGAATAACGCGAACACCTTGCGTTGCACGGCCGAGAATCGGTATATTTTCAAGACCCATTCTAATCGTGATTCCCGCTTTGGTCGTAATCATTAATTCATTAGTAACCAACGCGCTCTTTATCGCCACTACCCTACCCGTTTTATCAGTTACGTTCAAAGTTGCAACACCTTTTCCACCGCGATTCGTCACCCGATATTCCTCAACTTTAGAGCGTTTACCATAGCCATTCTCAGAAACAATGAGCACTGTGGCTTCGTTATCAATTTTTTCGATGACAATCATACCAACCACTGAATCAGAGCCGTCTTCATCGAGTTCCATGCCAATAACGCCTTCAGTGCTTCTACCTGTCGGACGAACTTTAGTGGCATTGAAACGAATTGAGCGACCATTCCTATTCGCCATCATAATTTCTGCTTCGGCACCTACTAATTTTGCTTCAAGCAATTGGTCTCCTTCGCGAATATTAATAGCTGTTATTCCACCTTGACGCGGACGCGAAAACTGCTCAACGAGTGTTTTCTTTATAATACCGTTTTTCGTACAGAAAATAATGCAATTGTTATTGATAAATTCTGGATCACTGATCGATTTTACTTTCACGAACGCGCGTACTTTATCGTCGCTTGGCATAGAAAGTATGTTCTGAATCACGCGACCGCTCGATGTTTTCGAGCCTTCAGGGATTTCAAATCCACGCAACCAAAAACATTTACCTTTTTCAGAAAAGAAAAGCAAATAATCGTGCGAATTAACGACAAACATTTGCTCTACAAAATCTTCGTCGCGCGTTTTAGCACCGCGTGCACCGCGCCCACCGCGACCTTGTGCTCTAAACTCAGAGACTGCTGTACGCTTTATATAACCGAGATGCGAAATAGTAATCACTAAATCTTCCACTTCAATCAAATCTTCATCTAAAATTTGACCTTCAGATATGACAATATCAGTGCGTCTGTCGTCGCCATACCTATCTCTAACCTCTTGAAGTTCTGTTTTGATGATGTCTCGGCGCATCTGTTCGCTTTCTAAAATCGAATTTAAAAATGCAATCACCTTTTTCAATTCGTCGTAATCGTTCTTAATTTTATCACGCTCAAGACCTGTTAAACGTTGCAAACGCATTTCCAAAATAGCTTTTGCTTGAATCTCACTGAGTGAATACTGCGTTTTTAATTCGCCATTTTCAACAGCACCGATGGTTTCTGCTACTTCTGGCGAAAGCGTATAAACATTTGAAGTGAGTTCTGCTTGCGCTTCTTCTGGATTTTTCGATTTACGAATAATAGAAATTATTCTATCCAAATCATCGAGTGCAACATACAAACCTTCCAAAATATGCGCTCGCTCTTTCGCTTTGCGCAAATCGAATTGTGTACGACGCACAATAACTTCGAGACGGAATTTAATAAACTCAGTGATGAGGTCTTTTAAATTCAAAATCATCGGTCTGCCACCCACCAACGCAACATTATTTACACCAAACGATTTTTGCAATTCCGTTTGTTTATACAATTGGTTTTGAACCACTGTTCCGATTGCATCTCTGCGCAGCTCAATCACGAGGCGAATACCACCGCGATCAGAACTTTCGTCGCGGACATCGTGGATGCCATCAATTTTTTTATCGTTAACCAGCTCACCAATTTTAGCTGCGAGCATCGCTTTATTGACTTGATAAGGAATCTCGGTAATTACTATTTGCTCGCGCCCATCTTTTGTTTCAAATTCCGATTTTGCACGCACCACAATTCTTCCACGACCTGTGTGAAAAGCTTCGCGAATACCATCCGTTCCATAAATAGTTCCGCCTGTTGGAAAATCGGGCGCTTTAATGAACTGCATCAATTCATCAATCGTGATTTCCGGGTTATCGACTGTTGCCACAATGCCATCAATCACTTCGCGCAAATTGTGCGGCAACATATTTGTCGCCATACCCACAGCAATACCCGATGAACCATTGATGAGTAAATTCGGAATCTTTGTTGGCAAAACTGATGGTTCTTCTAAAGAATCATCGTAATTGAGCGTAAAATCGACGGTTTCTTTATTAATATCCGCTAAAATTTCATCGGCTAATCGACGCAAACGCACTTCGGTATATCGCATCGCCGCAGGCGAATCACCATCAATAGAACCGAAATTTCCTTGTCCATCAATGAGAGGATAGCGCAACGACCACGGTTGCGCCATACGCACCAAGGCATCGTAAACAGATGAATCACCATGCGGATGATATTTACCCAATACATCACCCACAATACGCGCCGATTTTTTATGCGCTTTGTTGTAATGTACACTCGCTTCTTCCATTCCATACAAAACCCTTCTATGAACAGGTTTCAATCCGTCTCTAACATCAGGCAACGCACGTGAAACAATAACTGACATCGAGTAGTCGATGTAAGCAGATTTCATGTGATCTTCTATGTTAATGAGAACAATACGGTCATTCGACATATAATATTCTGATTTTTGAATTTCAACTCGCAAAAATACAAAATATTATTCGTATAAAGTAGTGTGTAGGAAGAAGTTTTCCACAGGAAATTACTTAGATATAGGCTTATGTTTCCAAGTAAACAAAACACCTAAAACAAAAAGCAGTAAAATAATTAAACCAAGTAGTTGATAAGATTTTAAATCTTTGAAAAGAAAAACGAGCATGATGAAAAATGTTGACATCAGCGTTAAAATGCCCGTTGCTTGCATGTGCGAATAGCCTGAATCGAGGAGTAAATGGTGAAGGTGTAATCTATCCGCAGAGAAAATGGGCTTCTTTTTTAAAAAACGAATGACAATAACACGCGCAGTATCGAACAGCGGTAAAATTAAAATACCAAATGCCATAACTGGACTGGCTGTTGAAGTATAAGTATTATTCGGAAATTCGTAATTCATGTTCACGAATTGAATAATGAGGATCGAGGTTACTAAACCACAAAGCAATGCACCTGTATCGCCCATAAAAATCTGCGCTGGTGAGAAATTAAAGCGCAAAAATCCAGACACTGCTCCTGCCAAACAAAAAGACATTATGGCAAGTGCTTCGTTTTTCATAAGGTAAAACCAAAAACCTAAAGTGAGCGAAATGAGGACTGTTGTTGAGCCAGAAAGTCCATTAATGCCGTCAATTAAATTAAAACCATTAATGATAACTAAAATGGAAAGAAGTGTTATCAAAACACTTATTGTATTAATGATTGGATTAGCTCCAAAAAAATGGGTGAGGATTTCAAATTTTATACCCGATTTAAGCATCACAACCAATGCTGCCATTATTTGACCTAATAACTTTTTATATGGAGACATGGGTATAATATCATCTTTAAATCCGATAATGAAAATGATAATAAAGCCACACAACGTATATTGTAAATCTTTAAAAACGTGGTAAGGTATAAAATAAACGAGGGAGAAAATAAAGCCTACAAAAATGGCAACACCCCCTAAAGGCGGTGTTTTAACTGTGTGTGAACTCCTATCATTAATATCACCAAATAGCTGTTTAACCTTCGCCACGTTAATTACGCTCGGAATTATGAGATAACAACCCGCAAATGCTACTAAATAACTGAGTATTAGTTCAATCATGGATCTAAGTTGTGGAAACAAGGCATGCCTTGTCTATTATTTTTGTAAATTCGCCATACATGGCGTCTTCAACTATTTTTTATTTTAAGAGCCGCCAAGCATGAAGTCTCTACGACAAACACCTCTCTCTAATTTATATTTTTCTCCTGTTTCAGAACATTCCGCCTCGCCATTGGCATTAAATTTTAAACGATGTCCATTAGCACTTACCCAACCAATTTGTTTTGCTGGATTTCCCACAACTAATGCATAAGGTTTAACGGGTTTAGTTATAACTGCCCCAGCACCAATTAAAGCATATTCTCCAATGTCATTCCCACATATAACTGTGGCATTTGCGCCAATACTTGCTCCTTTTCGAACAAGCGTTTCTTTGTATTCTTCTTTACGATTAACAGCGCTTCTCGGGTTTATAACATTTGTAAAAACCATTGAAGGACCTAAAAAAACATCGTCTTCACAAATTACACCCGTATAAACGGAAACATTATTTTGAATTTTTACATTTTTACCCAAAACTACGCCTGGTGAAATAACGACATTTTGACCTAAATTGCATTTATCGCCAATTGTGCATTTCGACATAATATGACTGAAATGCCAAATTTTAACGTCGCGCCCGATTGTGGCCCCCTCGTCAATAATTGCGGTTTCGTGTGCAAAGTAATTTTTCATTTATTAGTAGTTCAAAACCTATGAGGTTTTTTAGCTAGAAAGAATTAACAATATTAGCAATGTGCGTCTGTGTTTCAAAACTTAACTCGGTATGCATTGGCAAAGATAAGACTTCTTTGCACAATTTTTCAGTATTTTGGAGCGGCAAACTACTATAATAGCTAGCAAAAGCTTTCTGTTTATACAATGGTACAGGATAGTAAATCATGCTCGGTATATGATGGCTTTTCAAAAATTCTTGAAGAGCATTGCGCCTCCCATCTTTAACCTTTACAGTGTATTGGTGAAAAACGTGGGTTGAATAATTAGCTCTAGAAGGTTTTTCTATATTTAAATTTTGGCTCAATAAATTATCATATTGCGTAGCTGCTTTTTCACGTGCTTCACAATAAGCATTTAGATGCGGCAATTTTACGTTTAAAATAACTGCTTGCATAGTATCGAGACGAGAATTTACGCCAATAACATCGTGATAATATTTTTTTGATTGCCCATGGTTTGCCACCATTCGAATTTTCTGAGCCAATTCGTCATTGTTCGTCATTATTGCACCGCCGTCACCATAAGCTCCTAAGTTTTTGGATGGAAAGAAAGACGTTGTGCCAATATCGCCTATACAACCTGCAAATTTTTTTGAATCGTCAGAAGATGTATAAATAGATCCTATAGCTTGAGCATTATCTTCAATGACATATAGATTATGTGCCTTTGCCAATTTCATTATCGGTTCCATATCGCAAGTCTGACCAAACAAGTGAACAGGTACAATCGCTTTTGTTTTGGGCGTGATAGCATGCTCTATAATTTCGGCAGTAACATTAAAAGTAAATGGGTCAACATCAACCATAACGGGTTTTAGTTTTAACAGCCCAATCACTTCTGCTGTTGCTACATAGGTGAAAGCAGGGACTATAACTTCGTCACCTGGTTGTAAATCTAAAGCCATCATAGCAATTTGCAAAGCATCAGTCCCGTTAGCACACGGTATTACATGTTTTACTTGAAGGTATTTTTCTAATGCACTTTGAAAAATGGAAACTTCATCGCCATTTATAAATGCCGCATTTTCCATACAACGCTTTAAGCGCACTTGAATTTCTGACTCAATTTTTCGGTATTGACTCTTAAGGTCAACCATTTGAATATCCATAACCTAATAATGGTTAATGGTTAATGGTTAATGATTAATGGTTTAAAAAATTAACCATTAACCATTAATCATTAACCATTGTTACTGATTTTTTTAATAAATTTCTGTTCTATACTTATCGACAAAACTACTCCAGAATTAAATAATGAAACAGCTACGCGCGATTTATTCTCGAATTGAATGAGCTTGCCTTGCAAACCAATTAACGGACCATAAGCTACTTCTACTAAGTCGCCAACATGTGTTTCATTTTCTTCTACTTTTATGTCGTTCGGCAAATCAGTCAAACGTCTCAAAAAGTCAATTTCTTCTTCTTTAATTGCGAGTAAACTATTACCAATTTTTAAAAACCCTGCCGCGTAATTTGATTCTAATACAGGGATATATTGCTTTTTTACAATTCTAACAAATACAAAACTCGGAATTAATGGCAACTCGGTTTCTCTTTTCAATCTACCATATACCTTAACCGATTTTCGAAGCGGCAAAAAACAGTCAATATTTTGTGCTTCTAAACTTTTCGCTGCCATCTTCTCACTCCTAAATCGCGTTCTAACTGCGAACCAACGCGTTTCTGTATCTGATAGATGATTTTCTGATGTATTTTCTTGTTTCATAATTTCAATTACGAATTACGAAGTCAATTACGAATTAGGAATTACGAATTACGGTTCTTGTTTATTTTGCCATAATTCGTAATTCCTAATTCGTAATTGATTTCGTAATTATTATAAAGTCCAATAAACAATTTTACTCTTATCAAAATTATACATACCCTTCAAATCAAAAATTATCGGTTTACCATGCGAAATACTTTCAAAGAAATCTAAATTCAATTTCTTATAGTCATTGTGTGCTACTGCTACAATTATAGCGTCGTACCCGTTAGAGTGCGTATCGGAAAGCGTGAGTTTGTATTCGTGGGCAATTTCGTTTGGAGAAGCGAATGGGTCAATCCAGTTTACATTTATTGAATAATTCATTAACTGGCGCACTAAATCTGCAACTTTAGAGTTTCTTACATCTGCCACATTTTCTTTAAAAGTTGCACCCATCACTAAAACTTTTGATTTTGACGGATTTTTGCCATGCTGCAATAAATATTGGGTCAAACGCTGTGCAATCCAAGCAGGCATGCCGTCATTAATTCTTCGACCACTTAAAATAACTTGTGGGTCGTAACCCAACTTAATTGACTTATGGGTTAAATAATACGGATCAACGCCAATGCAGTGCCCCCCAACTAACCCTGGAAATAATTTTATGAAATTCCATTTTGTGCTTGCTGCTTCAATGACTGCACGTGTGTCAATGCCCATTTTATCAAAAATGATAGCGAGTTCGTTCATCAAAGAAATATTCAAATCGCGTTGTGTATTTTCTATGACTTTGGCAGCTTCTGCGACTTTTATTGATTGTGCTTCATAAATACCCGCTGTAATAATCGACCCATAAATTGTGGCTATATTTTTTAAAGCAATTACATCAGAGCCACTTACTATTTTCAATATATTTTCAACCGAGCGTTCTTTATCACCTGGATTTATTCTTTCAGGAGAATAACCTGCTTTGAAATCTTTGCCAAACGTTAATCCCGATACCGATTCGATAATCGGAATACAATCTTCTTCTGTGCAACCTGGATAAACAGTCGATTCATAAATGACGTAATCACCTTTTTTGATGTATTTTCCAATCGACTCAGATGCTTTTTTCAGAGGTGTTAAATCTGGAATTTTATGTTCGTCAACAGGTGTTGGCACAGTGACTATATAAAAATGTGCCGATTTTAGAATTTCTGGGTCGCAACTAAACTCAATATCTTTATTTAAAAAAGCTGCGCTTTCTAATTCTTCTGATGGATCGATATTTTGCTTCATTAATTCCACACGACTTGGATTAATATCGAAACCAATCACTTTGTAATGCTTGGCAAATGCCAATGCTAAAGGTAAACCCACATAACCTAAACCAATAACGGCAATTTTTTTCTCTTTTTTCTTCAGTTCTTCTGATATCATATTTAGTTGATAGTTGATAGTTGACAGTTGATAGTTGTTAGTTGATAATCGATGGCAAATCCACAAATTATCAACTAACAACTATCAACTGTCAACTAAGTTGGCAATAGATTCACCCACTGCTAATGATGCCGTTGCAGCTGGACTCGGAGCATTAACGACGTTTATAATATTTTCGTTTCTATAAATTGAAAAATCATCCAATAATTCACCTTTACTATTACAGGCTTGCGCTCTTACACCTGCCCCATACGGATTAACATCGCTGCTTTTAATTTCAGGAATGAGTTTTTGTAAAGTTTTTACAAACGCATGTTTGGAAAACGACCTATACATTTCCATGCTTCCTTCGCGCCAATATTTAGCAGCAATATGCCTAAAACCTTTGAAGCCCAAAGTTTCAAAAAATTCTGAAGCGTTAAAGGTTGTGTTCGTATATCCTTCACGCGCAAAAGCTAAAACCGCATTCGGACCGGCTTCTATACCTCCTGTAATCATGCGGGTAAAATGAACGCCTAAAAAAGGGAAATCGGGATTAGGAACAGGATAAATTAAGTGATTGACTAAATGTTCTGCACTGTGTTCTAATTTATAATATTCGCCACGAAAAGGAAGAATTTGAACATCGGTCTCAATACCGAGAATTTTTGAAACTTTATCAGAATATAAGCCGCTACAATTTATAACCCTTGTTGTTTCAATATCGCCTTGCGTGGTTTCTAAAATAATAGGACTCGATTTTGTCTTTGCCCCAATTAATTTAGTATTTAAACTCACCTCTCCCCCATTTTTAATAATGAGTTCTCTAAATTTTTCTGAAACTTGTTTATAATTTATAATTCCTGTTTGAGGCACTAAAATAGCTTTTGTACAAAAAACATGCGGTTCAATCTCGCGGGCTTGTTCGGGCGTTAGCTTTTTTAATCCGGTTAAACCATTTTGTATGCCGCGTTCGTATATTTTCTCGAGTTGTATCTCCTCTTTTTCGGAAATAGCAACAACAATTTTTCCACAAATATCGTGATCTATATTGTGCTCTTTTGCAAATTCAATAATTTGGGAATATCCTTTAATACAATTTAAAGCTTTGGCACTGCCCGGTTTGTAATACAATCCAGAATGAATGACACCACTATTGTGCCCAGTTTGGTGTGCAGCTACCGTGTTCTCCTTATCGATTACAAGAATTTTTTTTGAGGGAAATTTTTTTTGAAGGTTATATGCTGTCGATAACCCAACTATACCTGCACCTATAATTGTTATATCGTTTTTAGAAAAAATAGTTGACATTAATCAGTTTTATGTTCTATAAAGACACCAGAAATTTTCTAAAATCGTATCTATTTAGCTAAAGCTAAATTACACGACAATGGAAACACGGATGACACGGATTTGGCGGATTTTACACGAATTTTTTATTTACTCTAAAATTTTAAAAGAAATCCGTTCAATCCGCCAAATCCGTGTTTCCATTGATAATCATTTCAGCTACAGCTGAATAATTACCTAAAGTCTTAAATTCATTGCAAAATTAACCATTTTATATTAAATTTATATTCAGGTTTATAAATTTCAGATTCTTTTTCATAATTTTAAGAATTAATCGCCATTCTACAGGTTTGTTGATGTTTTTAATCTGTTAATCTATTCATTTTTTTTAATTTAGTGTTTAACAAAGTTTTACTTCGTCCAGATTTTTCAAAAAAAAAATACAAATTCAATACATGAAGATTACGTTACACTTTTTTATTTTTGTGTCAGTTGTGTTTAATTGTTCGTTTCTTTCAGCACAAAATCCGAAAAACAAAGTCATATTAACGGGTAAAGTTTATGGTGCTAAAAACGAAACACTGGTTGGTGCGGCTGTTACATTAAATTCTCTGACGGTAATAACTGACATTAATGGGGTTTACAGTTTGAGCGGAGAAGTAAACCCAAGCTCAAATAAAATTGTAGTTTCATATTTGGGTTATACCACATTGAGCAAATCGATTGATTTGATGGCTGGTGATAATAAATTGGATTTTAATCTCGAAGAAGCCAACACTTTATTGCAAACTACTACTGTAACAACTGGTAAATACGACAAACCTTTGAGCGAAGTCACAGTTTCGCTGGAGGTTTTAAAACCCAATATCATTGAAAACGTCAATACAAGACGGCTCGATGATGTTCTTCAAAAAGTTCCTGGCGTAAATATTATTGATGGACAAGCCAATATTCGCGGTGGTTCGGGTTGGAGCTATGGTGCAGGCAGTCGTGTTTTGCTTTTGGTGGATGACATTCCCGCACTCCAAGCTGATGCGGGTTTTCCGAATTGGAAAGATATTGCAGTAGAAAATATTGAACAAGTTGAAGTTTTAAAAGGCGCCGCTTCTGCTTTATATGGTTCATCAGCTATGAATGGAATTATTAATGTGCGCACAGGTTTTGCCAAATCCGAGCCAGAAACAAAAATTTCGACGAGTTATGTGGGTTATCTTTCTCCATCTGACCCAGCGAAAAAATGGTGGACAAGTATGCCTTATGAATCGAATACTTACATTTTGCACAAACAGAAATTCAACAATTTAGATGTTGCAGCCTCATTATATTATGGCAATCAAAATTATCCTTGGAAAGATTGGTACGATAAATACGGTCGTTTTACGCTTAACTTAAGATATAGAATAACTGAAAAGTTGAGCATTGGTGTTAATTCAAATTACAATCAAGGTTCGAGTCAATATTATTTATATTGGAAAGACATGGGAGCAGGTGCATACGTTGGCACAGAAAGCGCTTATAACAAATCGGATAGAACGCGATTCAATATCGACCCTTACTTAAATTATTTCGATGGCAACGGCAATAGACATAAAATAATGAGCCGTTTTTATAGTATTGATAATGCGCTTGGTAATGCACAAGCGAATAAATCGCAACTATACTATATAGAGTATCAGTTCCAAAAAAAGTTTGAAAACGATTTGGTTTTAACAACGGGTTTGGTACATTCTAATGCTGCTGTCAGTGCGCAACTTTACGGCGACACAACTTATACATCTCAAAACAATGCTGCTTATTTACAACTCGATAAAAAATGGAATAAACTCAATGTTTCCTTTGGAGCAAGGTACGAAAGCAATGCAGTAAATGGACCAGTGATTGTAAACTACCCTGATGGATCGAAAGATGTAATCTCAAACGGTGGTAAAATATCGGAAGGGCGTCCCGTTTTTCGTTTGGGATTAAATTATCAAGTTGGTCAAGCTACTTATTTGCGCGCCAGTGCAGGTCAGGGTTACCGTTTTCCGACCATTGCAGAATTGTATATTTCAACGCTTGCAGGTTCTTTTCCAGTTGTACCCAATCCTACGTTAACTTCTGAGACTGGTTACACGGCAGAAATAGGCATTAAACAAGGAATTAAAGTTGAATCGTTTCAAGGTTTTTTTGATTTAGCTTTATTTTACCAAAGTTATAATAACATGATGGAATTTTTGGCAAGCCCCAGAATTTTCCTTTCTTTCCAATCTCAAAATGTGGGAAATACTGAAATCAAAGGTTTTGAAACGAGTTTTGCGGGTGAGTATAAAATTAATGCAGATACAAAATCCCAATTTCTCATCGGTTACACTTATATTGACCCAAAATACAGAGATATCACTGATATACTATTAAAAAATTCAAGTTCTGGAACAAATGTATTAAAATACAGGTTTCGTCATAATTTTAAGTTTGATGGTGCGCTCGATGTTAAGAATTTTTCTTTTGGTGCCGCCGTTATTTACAATAGCAATATGGAATCGATTGATAAAGTTTTAGAGTTCTTGCCTGATGTTACCAAATACCGTGCAGCTCACACCGATGGTTTTGTTACGCTCGATTTGCGAACTTCATATAAATTTAATTTAACAAAACTCAGTCTCATTTTAGCCAACGCGACCAATTCAGAATATTCTTATCGCCCAGGCATTTTAGAAGTTCCGCGTAATTTTCAAATTCGGATAGATCAAAAGTTTTAGGAATCAGGTGTCAGGATTCTACGAGAAAACCTGATTCCTGACACCCATTATTCTGCAACATCAAATATTTCAGTGAAAAGAATAAGATAATTAGACGAAACGAGATTAGCAAACATGGCTTTACTGTGTGTCAGTTCGAGCTGTTTTTTAAATGCTGTTATGTAATAATTTAATTCAGAATGAGATGTGTCTGAAAGGATGTTTGATACCAATTGCGATTTGAAAAAAACTTCTTTCTCTCCATTTTTCGGGAGTTCAATAATCGTTTTGAGTATAAAAGAGTTCGGCTCAACATCCGATTTAGAAAACTTTAAAAAAGAGATAGGCTTTTTAAAGTTAATGAGTGCCGCTTGAAAAATATTTTCTAAAAGCGCATCGATTTCTTTTTGTTGCTTAGTACTGATAATAAAACCTCTATCCGGTCTAAATATTTTCGCGGGAGTATCAAGTAAGCCGAGTGCATTCAGTTTTACAGAAGATTCAATAAACGCATCTACTAATTCCTTACTTCTCGTTTGTTGCGCTTTTTTTGGCAAATTTTCTTCCTCATTAGGCTGAACAGTTTCTTTAATCAAATCAGAATTCGTTAGATCGGATATGTCTATTTCGCGGGAGTTGATAAAATTATTATTAATTATAGGCAAAGGGTTTTCAATTTCGATAGGTTCTACATCAGTTTGTAAAATTTTTTCGGGATCAAGGGCTTGGTCTAATTTTTGTTTTTTAGAGCTTGTAAATAAAAATACTGTTGTTAATACGCACATTAGACCTAATAAAACTATAAGTAGTTGAGTATCTATTTTAGATTTTAACTTTTGGAAAAAAGTTGATTTTGGCATTTCTACGCCAGAATCAACTGTAAAAATATCACCGCTTTTTTGCGAAGCTGTGTCTATTACTGATGTGTATTTTAATAAATATTGGTGCTGTTTTTGAATGTCACCTAATTTGCCATAAATTCTTGCGATTTCTTTTATAGCATAAGCATTTGAGCTTTGTACAGGCATTGGAGATACTAAATTCTCTGCTTTTTTTAAATAAGTTACTGATTTAGCTTTCGACCCATCCTTTAAGCTAATTTCTGCCAATAGTAGGTTGCCCAACATAGTATTGAGTGTGTCATGCTTGTTTTCAAATAAACGCAGTGATTTCTCAGCATTCGCATAAGCTGCACTTATTTCATTTAGCATAAGATGGCATTTGGCAAGATTAAATACATCATAAGCGATTCTAAAAGAATCGTTAAGTAGTATATCAGTACTCAATGACGCGTTGAAATTAGCGAGTGCATCCTCGTAATATTTAGTTTCTAAAAGTATATGACCTATATCAAAAGCTCGATTAGATTTTACTGAATCGGGTGCTGAATTTTCAACCAATAATTTCAGACTTTCATCAAACTCATTTAAAGCATTACTTTCATTATTTTTTTGGAGCCAACTTTCGCCTAAAATTTTATGTAATTCGGATTCAAAAAAAGGCGTGTTGCTATTAAAGGCATAAAAATTTAGCGCAGATGTAGCATATTTTATTGCATCGTCGGGTTTTTTATATATCAAAGCGCTTTTTGCCCAAATGAGATACAATTGGGAGCAATCCGTATTGTCGCCATCTTTCAAAAAAATTTGTTCAGAGGCTTTAAAGTGGGTATATGCTGCGCTAAAATAGTTTTGTTTGGCTTCAATTTCACCTAAAAGCGCTAAAGCGGTTGCTTTACCAAAATTAAATTCGGCTTTTTGGGCAATTTCGAATGCTTTTTCAGCCGATTTTTGGGCAGGAATTAATTGATTGTTCGTGATTCTTCGTATAGAATAGTCATTAAGAAGTACAGCCTTCTCGTTCGCATCAGGTGTTGATTTAAGAATTATATTTATTGAATCAACGTTCTGTGAAAAAAGCAAAGGGCAAAAGGCAAATAGCAAAAAGCAAAGGGCAAAGGGCAAAGGGCAAATTTTGTTTTTTTGCCTTTTAAACTTTGCTTTTTCAAATATACTCTATGCTCTTTGCTTTTTGTCATTTGCATTTTGCTCTTTAATTTTTCTTTTGGGCTTTGCCTTTTGCCCTTTGCAATTTGCCTTTTGCCCTTTATCTTCCATTTCTGTTATAAAAATTCGCACCTGCTTGTTGCGTCGGCATAATTAAAACGTCTTGAATAGTAACGTGTGCAGGTCGAGTTGCCATAAAATAAATCGTTTCCGCAACATCGTTCGCATTCAGCGGTTTTATATCGCTGTAAATATTTGCTTTTTCAGCATCACCGTGAAAACGCACCAACGAAAACTCCGTATCTTCAACCATGCCTGGCGCTATCTGGCTCACACGGATATTGTGCTTAAATAAGTCAACGCGCATACCACGCGTTAAAGTATCGACTGCTGCTTTAGTAGCGCAATATACATTTCCATTCGGGTAAACTTCCTTTCCTGCAATCGAACAAATATTAATGATATGCCCAGAGTTTTTAGCCACCATTATAGGTGCAACACAGCGCGTAATGTAAAGCAAACCTTTTATATTGGTATCAATCATTGCTTCCCAATCAGAAAGCAAGCCTTCATGAATAGGAGACAATCCACTGGCTAAACCTGCATTGTTGATTAAAATATCAATATTGCGCCAATCTTCTGTCAATTCACCCAATGCTTTTTCAACTTGCGTATTATCGCGTACATCGAAATTAAGTGCCAAATTATAATTATCGTGCGTTTCGTATAATGCTTTAGTCAAGTCTTCTAATCTATCTTCTCTTCTACCTGTAATTATAACACGATAACCATCTTTAGCAAAATGTTCAGCTGTTGCTTTCCCGATACCTGATGTACCACCCGTAATTAAAACAATAATACCATTATCGTTTTTTGGTTTAATCGGCTCAGGTAATTTGAATGTGAGTTCATTTTCTTCTGTTCTTAAAACAGGATTCGCTTCGGCAGCATTATTAAATGACGCATGTGCATTTACAATATCGCCTAATTTTAAATAATTTTGCGCTAATTCAAAATGCCCGTCAGCAAAATCGGGTTTAAGTGAGACTATGTGTTGCAAATCAGCTATCGGGTTTCGGGTTTCAGATATCAGGTTTTCATGTTCACCTGATCCCTGATTGCTGATACCTGACACCTCGTTATGCTTCTGATTAAATTTATATAAACTCCAATACGCTAAATAATTATCTGGCTCAACATTAATAGCCTCTTTATAATACCTACCTGCTTTTTTAATTTGCTTCGGCAAATACTCTTCAGTAAGTTTCCCTAATTTAAAATAAATACCCGGGTAATTAGGTTGCAATAAAGTCACTTTTTCTAACGTGCTTTGCGACAGACTATAATCCCCTTTTTGTTCAGCAATATAAGCGGAAAGCATGTAAGCATCTACGAACGTGCGGTCTTCGCCAATAATTATATCTAATTGCTCTAATGCTTCATCGTATTGTTTCGAATCGACAAGCGCATTTGCATATTTAAAACGCTCAGAAAGAGTTGAGAGTTGAGAGTTGAGAGTGGGTAGCGCACTTTGTGATAGCTCTCCACTCTCAACCCTCAACTCCAATTCCTTTTCAATCTTATTTTCCTCCATTGTTCTTACTTCATTAATAAAAGGTTCTTCTTTTACGTGAACATGTTCCATAGTTTCAATCGCATCAACACGGTGTTCCGGGGCGCTTTCCGCCAAATGTTCAATTACTGATTCATGCTCATTAAGATTAACTACGTGCTCAATTACTGGCTCGTGTGTTATGTTCGATTCAACAGCATCTTCTATTTTTGCGATGACTGGCACATGATTTATAGTTGCAACACTTTCAACACTATGTTCAATGACTGGTTCATGCACTTCAGACGATTCAAAATGTTCGATTAGCCTAACGTTTTGATGAATTTCATTATTTTGTCCAATACTTTCTGCTACAATTTCTGGACTTGTTTTACTTTCAATTAATGACTCTAAGGTAAAAGGTAAACTATTTTCAGTGGAGAGTGGAGAGTGTTGGGGTGGGAAGTGCGAGTTCTCAACACTAACATCTGACCGCTCACCACTATTAACATTCGTATAAAATCCATTCGATGAGCCATTTCCATTATTATAAGCTGAACCATTCAGTGTGGTGTGTGGCAAGTGTTGAGGTGTTAGTATTGGTTTCTCATCACTGACAACTGATAACTCCCCACTCTTTCCTATTTTATTTAATAAAAGGTCGTAACCCGATTGATCTAAAACATTTATGGAGAAGTTTTCTAAAGGTCGGATGAGTCGTAAAATCTCACCTACTTCAGTTGAAATATTTCTGACGACTTTAGATTTATCATTGAGTTGGCTATCGTTATTGCGCGAAAGTGCTCGAACTTCTAAAAATTTTTCTTGCCAAAAATTCATATACTGGATAACTTGGCTTACTCGATCGAACGAGGTGGGCGTATATTTTGTAATACCAAAAGAGTCTGTAGAAACGCCATCAGTTGAAACAATTAATAAGCGTTTTGAATTTTCAAGTGTTTGAATGAACGGTAAAGCCGAATTCATACAAACCTCTGTTTTTAAAAAATTATCGCTGATAATGAGTACAACTTTACAATTGTTTTCCTTAATCACTTCATTTTCAAGCGAAGACAAAGGTTTTGATGAATCAATTGAAAAAAGTTTAACACTCGCTTTTGTAGTCAAAGCACGCTCAATTTTACGAGCAGCTTCGAAGTTTTCTTTTGCAAAAACGATAAAAATTTTTTCCATAATAGATAGTATGGTATGAGTACTTAGATGACAAAAATCAACAACAAAAATCCAACAAACAATCCTTAATGGACTTTGTTGAACATACAAAATTATATTATTTATTTTATCATGCAAATACTATGCTAAAAAGTTAGAAAAATTTATTTCTCAAATAAAAGCTTTTCGGTTAAAATGTTAAATTCATTTTTATAGTC
>JAYWBA010000240.1:0-9713 GCA_043781915.1 Saprospiraceae bacterium | reverse complement strand
ATCCGATAGAATTGATTTGCACTTAACAGAGGAGAAAAAACAAACAATTGTAGCTGCTTGCAAGAATAACTTGTATAACGCATTCGGAAATTACAAAGTTCAAACCATTGAAACAACGGATGGATTTAAATTCAATTTCGGCAACGACGAGTGGGTAATGATGCGCGCATCGGGTACAGAACCAGTTTTGCGCGTTTATGCTCAATCGAATTCGTTAGCGAATGCGCGCGCTATTTTAGCAGCAACAAAAGAGACTATCATGGCTTCGTAAATAATGCAAACCTCGTAGGTTTTAAAAACCTACGAGGTTTAAAAGGCATGAAATGAGTAAAATAGAAAAATCGCGGGAAAATACACCAGAAATTAAACCTAAAACGCCCATTTTTTTACCCATCGTGTTAGGTGTTGCTGCACTATTATTCGTTTTGCAATTTTTCGGCATTTTTAAAACCATAGATACTTCACGCGCAACTTCTACCGTCGATATTCACAGCCCCGAATACCAAAATCAGAAAATGGCACCCCGCCGTGAGGAAAAACCAAGCGCAGCAGTGGAATCAACTATTAGCGAAATTGCTCAAGAAATCAAAGGTCCCGTATTTTCAGATATTCGAACAGCTAATTCGCAACGCGGTTGGGGTTTGACTGACGATCAAGCGCGGTATTACGATTTACTGAAAACGAAAGTTAATATTAAAAATGCCAATTGGTTGAGCGAAACGCGCAATGCGTTCCAATTATATAATACTGTTAAATCGGTTATTAGTCCCGACGGAACACCCGTTTCCCAAATTTTAAATGAGCCGCCGCGATTACAAGCCTTAATGCAAGCGCTTCAACAGAGTTTTAATATTCCAGCTAAAGAAACTTTCTCTTACGCATCGCAAAATAAACCTCAAAACATTTCTGACTGGGCATTGTTTGTAAGAGAACATCAATAAAAACTCGAATTAAACGAATTTGACTCGAATTAAACGAATTTTCAGATAAACAGAATTCATGATGTAGAAATTCAATAAATTCGTTTAATTCGAGTTCTTCCTTTAAATGGCTTTGTGAAACCTTTGATTCTTTGTTCCTTTGTGGTGAAAATTGCCTTTTTCATCATTACCAAATATTTGTTTTGAAAATCTACAGCATCAAAGAAATTTTTTACACCCTGCAAGGCGAAGGCGCACAAAGTGGCAGACCTGCTGTTTTTTGTCGTTTTGCTGGTTGTAATTTATGGACGGGCAGAGAGAAAGACAGAAAAAATGCGATTTGCCAATTTTGCGATACAGATTTTGTAGGAACAAATGGTGTGAATGGTGGTAAATATAAAAAAGAAGAATTAGTCGCGCAACTCGTTAAAACTTGGGGCGATACGCAAAAAGGAAAACCTTACGTGGTTTGTACAGGTGGTGAACCTGCACTACAACTCGATGAAAAACTCGTAGCTGCTATGCAGAAAGCGGGTTTTGAAGTCGCGATTGAAACCAACGGAACAGTAGCGCTCGCAAAAAATATTGATTGGGTGTGTGTCAGTCCGAAAGCAAACACCGAAATTATCGTTCAAACTGGTAGCGAATTAAAATTGGTGTATCCGCAACGCGATGCAGAACCTGAGAAATTTGCGCATTTACAATTCGATTATTATTACCTTCAACCTATGGACACCATCCTTCCGAATAATAATATTGAATTAGCTTTGCACTATTGTTTACAAAATCCGCAATGGCGATTGAGTTTGCAAACGCATAAAACTTTAAATATTCCTTGAAAAATAATGAAATTAGATTTACTCGCCATTGGCGCACATCCCGATGATATTGAGCTTTCGTGTGGTGGTACTATTCTAAAACACGTTAGTCTGGGTTACACAGTCGGAATTTTAGATTTAACGCGCGGCGAACTTGGTACGCGTGGCAGTGCGGAGTTGCGTACTTTAGAAGCTATGGAAGGTGCAAAACTGCTCGGAGTTAAATTTCGAGATCAGTTAACTTTACGCGATGGTTTTTTCGTTGTCGATGAAGCCAATATGCTGCCGATAATTTCTAAAATTCGTGAGTATCAGCCTGAAATTATTCTTGCCAATGCTTTAGAGGATAGACATCCCGATCACGGACGCGCTGCAAAACTTGTGCACGATGCGTGTTTTTTTTCTGGTTTAATTAAAATTGAAACCTTGGATAATCACGGTAAAATTCAAAAACCTTGGCGACCAAAATCTGTGTATCATTATATTCAAGACCGCGCTTTAAAACCTGACATTGTTTTCGATATTTCTGAATTTGTAGAACAAAAACACGCCGCTATCATGGCGTTCAAAAGCCAATTTTTCGACCCAACAAACACACAACCTCAAACACCCATTTCGAGTGCCGATTATTTAAACGCCTTGCGCGGAAAAGATTCTGTCTATGGTCGTTATATCGGTGCGAGTTACGGCGAAGGGTTTAATGTTCAACGCGTTGTAGGTGTGAAAAACCTTTTTGATTTGATGTAGAGTGCTAATTTTTCAAATTAGATTTTAGTTCTTTGATTCTTGCAATTGAGAAATTAGTGAATTTTGAAACTAATTCTATATCCATGCCTTGTTTGAGCATATTTATGGCTACCTCTTCGATACCTATTTCGATTCCTTTCTCGAGTGCTTTTTCGGAAGCTCGCTTTTCAGCCAAAGAAATTATCCCTTTTGCATCTTGCTCTCTCATGCCAGCATAAATGTAAGCGTCATACTCTTTATCTGTCCAAGAAAACTCGGCTGCTTCATTATAAGCTTCTTTTAAACCTTCATCGTCAACATCATCTGGAATTAAATCTAAATTTCGCGCATTTTTAATGAAGAATGTCCATTTTTCAATTATTGACTTTAGTTCATTGGCTTTTTTCTTAAATTTTGGAAGCTCAATAAATCGAAATTGTAAATCCTTCAGAAAACATTCGCCTGTGCTTTCTTCGATAATTAGATGTTTTGAAAAAAAACTTTTAGTTGAAAAGTACTTGAAATTTAAGATACCAATAAAATATACAGGGCGTAATTTCGGATAATCATCACCAGAATTAATTTGGGATGCATAATCTTTTGAAGAATAATACAAAGCAAGTTTATCTAAACCTTCAGGTTCTGCCACTTGCATTTCAACTATAAAAGTTGAACCATTGCCATCTGTCGCTTTAACGTCAATAATAGTCGCTTTTTCACCCGCTATACGTGGCAATTGAAATGGATTTACGAAAGTAATATCGTTTATTCTGAGCTTATCGTGCAAATCCAACACAGCATTAAGGAAAGAGATTAGAATAATCTTCTTCTTTTCATTCCCAAATATTTTGCGAAATGCTACATCGTTTTTGACATCTACAAACTTCATTGATAGTATTTGTTTGCAAAAATAATAATTTTTTTGGAAAATTAAACTTATTTTTTTATCAACACCAGCTCCTCCGAATCACCCGCACGATTCATATCCATCACAATAGTATCAGCTTTAAGCGTTGAAAGTTTGACCATTTTTTCGATTTTGTTTTCGCCTGTGGTGTAGAGTTTATCACCGACTAATCGAAATAAGCCATGTTCTGATTGGGTTTCAAAAGCAGTGGAGTAAGTATCATCGTTTTTAAATTCAAAATGAATGGAGCCAAAATCACGACCCGACTCTTTGCCTTTTACTTTCCACGAAACGCCTTGCCATTTACCAATGAGGAGCGGTTTTTTGTCATCTTGTTTGCATTGAGTGAATGAAACGATTAAAATGGAAGCACACAGAAATAAATTTTTCATCTAAAGTCAATTTAAGGATTAAAGTATGAAATAGAATTATAAAACGATTTATTTTCGAATTTCTGTATTTTAAAACTTAAAACTTCTAAATTTGTCTTAAAATATCCAATGCCCGTTATTAAATCGCTGTACAATCGTTTGCACGCTTTACTGAACCGCAACCTCGATGTATTACCTTTTTTTTCTAAGAAATATCTATCTAAACCCATTTTGAAAGGTCATATTTCTTCCGAGCATCTTCAAAATCCAGAATTGGATACACAATTAGTCGAAGATTTAAGAAAAACGGGTATTAAAGTCGAAAAATATTGGATTGATATTGAGGGTTATAGAAGCTACATCAAGTCGATAGAATATCCCATTTCTTATTACGGTGGTGGCAAAGACTCCAAACAAAATTTTATTGAAAAATCTTTAGAGCATTTTGTATCGCTTTCTTTTTTGCCCTTGTCGTCATCAAACGTTTTTATGGATATAGCGGCTGCTACATCGCCATTTTCAGAAATTGTGAAGAAGAAGTTTAATGTCAAAGCATCCTATAAACAAGATTTGATTTTCCCATCGGGCGTCAATGGTAATACGGTTGGTGGTAACGCGGCTCATATTTCCTTACCTGATGCGAGTGTCGATGGTGCAACATTGCATTGTTCGTTGGAACATTTTGAGGGCGACTCCGATTCTTTATTTTTCCAAGAAATGGAACGCATTTTGAAACGGGGTGGAGCACTTGTCGTTTTACCTTTCTATCTTGCTTACGAATATACAAATCATGTCGATCCTGTTTTTAATTTATTGCGCGGGCATAGAGTTAAATTAGATACCGACCCTCGCGTGCAATTGCGCTACGCAACATGGAAGCAATTTTTTTCTCGCCATTACGACCCTATAGCTTTGCAAGAACGGGTAATTTCAAAAACTAAAAATTTAGAATTAACCATTTATCATGTCCAGAACTTTGAAGATGTTGATTGTTCTTGCTATTTGCGATTCATTGGTGTGTTCACGAAAATATAATTTAGATTCAGTTGCACTCAAATGTGAATTTCTATTTTGGTAATTTCTAAAAATTTAATTTTCAAAAAATTTTTTCTAAAGGTGCGCGCGTTAAACAGAACAATAATAGTTACCTTTTGATTGCAAAGTTGTGATCGTTAAACAGAACAAAAAAAGTTATCTTTTTAATTGATTTGGTTCTCCGACAATTTTAATGGCGAACAAAGCGCCTTAGGCGCGACCGATATGATAACGCAGGACGCAGTCCTGCGAAAAGACAAAACGCGTAATGGCGTGCCGTAGGTACGCATATTTTTTGCGTACCTACGGCACGCAGTTGTGTGTTTCGCAAGTCGCAGGACTGCGTCCTGCGTTATCATATCGGTCGATGCTACGCATCTTTCTTGATAAAAATTTATCCATTAAAATTGTCGGCGAACCATTGATTTTTAATTTTCTGAAAAAGTTTCGTTATAATTTGTGATTTATTAGTTGATATAAAAAAACGCGTCTCTAAATTTAGGAACGCGTTTCTATTCAACTATTTAACACTATAAAACAGCAATAATTACTACAAATAACTATTCACATTAAAACTTACTGATGCGACGAATCACTTTAAACAATTGGGTGTTTTCGTTAACATCTTCAATGAAAGGATCATGCTCTAAATAATTAGCCGATACCAATTTCAATTGCGTCACTCTGCCTGCTTTGTTTTTAATGGGTTGTAAGTATTTTACCCAAACAGTGCCGTTGTGTCGCACGGCATAAATCTCGTTGTCTTTAATTTCGTTGGGCGTGTTGAGTCTTCTACACACTACAATATCACCGCTGTTAATAACTGGCTCCATAGAGTTACCGTTAATCGGGAAAGCAAATAAGTTTCCGCCTGACAAACCAGGCACAGAGAAACGCGTAGTGCTTTCATCGCGCGCAAAACTGCCTGAATCGAATGCAGCCGTACCTGCAAAAGCTTGAAAACTGGTGTAAATAATATTGCCACCTTCGGTGGGTGCAATAACATACATTTGATCGGGAAATTGATTTTCTTTTCTTTCAGATGAAGACGTTAAAGTACCGAGACCGCGCAAAACAAAATCTTCGTTGATGTCATATTCGCGACAAAATTTTTGGGCGTTGTCGTAATCAATGTGACGTTTATTATCGAGGAAAGCGCGAATAATATGTCCGTACATTCTGTTGCCAAGCACCTTCGATGCTACATCGCCAACGCCTTTGCCGTTGCGATCATTCTTTACAATGGCACCGCGCTCTTCGAGCAACCTAAACGCTTGTATAAAGCGTTCATTCATTTGCATTCTGTTATCAGAAATCATGTCAGTATCTTTTTAGTTAAAAAAATGTTTTGTTGTTTTAACGATACAAATATAAAACAAAATCTGTTTAAATACAAAACATTTTAAATAAAAAGTTTATTTTTTTTGTATTTTTTTTTAGATTGGCAAAATAAAGGCAGAAATAAGGGATAATGATGCTGATTTTCTTAATTTGCGATAACGGTAGAGACGCCATGTTGGCGTCTTTTAGTTTAAATGCAGGAGGCACCATTTTGGTGTATTTTTGTTTGTCTCTTTAAAAAATTGGGAGACGCTAACATGGTCAAACCTCTCGGTTTTCACTACGCGCGACTGCGTATATCGAAGATTAAACTATTGCGTTCCAACCCGATTATCTGGTCTGTGGATGAGTTTGCGAATGGCTTCGATGATATTATCGAGTGCAGGTGGGTAATCGACGTATCGGATGCGTTGCGTGTCTTCACCATAAATTGAAATGGTTATGACGCGTTTTCTATCGCCATAATTGAGCACAATGCGCAATGGAATGGGTGTTGGTTTTTGTATTTTTCTTTTCTGGCACAATGTCGATTCACAATCGTAGATACGCTCCATGCTAAAAAAATTGTTTTTCTGGGCGTATTCCATAAACTCGTTAAGCTCTTCCTTCGAAATTGTCTTTTTGACAACTTGCAGTGGTTTATTGACTGTTTGGAATTCGTGCAAAAGTTTGCCTTCGGCATCTATGCGCGTAAAATCTTTTATCACAGGGTCAATACCACCATAAAACCCACCACCGATGAGTTCAACACTCATGTAAGGAAAATCTTTTTTAGTAGGTTGGGTTTCCTTTTTCTCAGGAGTTGTGCGTGTCAAGAAATTCCACCAGTGATTTTTACTTTTTTGTTTTGAAGGTGCAATAACAACAATCTCGGGCAACTCGTTTTGTGGTCTGACAAAAGGTGATTCAGAATCTTCGGCTGCCACATAATAATATTGGTATGTGCTGTGCGTATTCGGTTGCTGAAACTCCAAAACTAAGACCTTATTATTTAATACAGCAATCTCAAATTTATCGACATTGCGAAATGTGTAATTGATGGAATTGCCAAATAAACGCCATTTGCCTTGCGAAAACTTGCCATGCAAATATTGTTCATAAGTATTGTCGAATTTGAAATACAGGAAATATTGGTAATTTTTATCCGCTTGGTGCACCGTTGTATTCGATTCAACGTGCAACGTATAGCTGTATCGCCATTTTGTACCTGCCAATTGCGATTCTTCGACACTTGGGTAGCCAAATTTTTGCGCTTGTGCAGAAATGGCAACCAATAATATAATAGAGGATAAGAAAAATTTCATGCCAATAGCTAAAAGTGTTTTCTGTATGAGAGTATGTTAATTTGAATGCATTGCATCCATTACAAATAACGTTCTACATCAAACGCTTGTTACGTTTTTATGTTATAAAAAACATATTGGGGTTGTTAAAAAACCACAGATTTCATCTGTGGCTATAAAACTCCTGCGTCCTTCGGACTTTTCGCTTTTCACTTTTCACTCTTCACTTTTTTATTCATCACCGAAAACCATAACGGTGGCACCAACGCCATAATAATGCTGGCAGGATAACCAACAGGTAATTCAGGTGCTTGGTCGAAATGGCGGAGAATTTGGAATTTTCTATTCGCTTTATAATGATGATCGCTGTGGCGTGTGAGTTCAAAAAGAAAAATTCTGCCGAGCGCGTGTTCGCTGTTCCAGGAATGTTGCGGCAGCACATTTTCAAATCGACCGTTCGATAAAATTTGGCGGCGCAAACCGTAATGTTCAACGTAATTGATGGTTTCGAGTAATAAAAACCCAACGAGTCCCATTAAAACGGCGAGAAACAAACCAAAACTACCAAAAAGCAAAAAAACACCGACAATATATGCGATTTGATATACAGTAGTTCGAACCATTGGGTTTTTTAAAGAAAAAACAGGCAAGCCATCGCGTTTCATATCATCGTTAGCGAGTTGCCAAGCTTCTTTGTAAACACCTGAGACAGAGCGAAACCAAAAACTATAAAGGTTTTCGTTAAATCGTGCAGACGAAGGGTCTAAATCGGTTGCCACATTTTTATGGTGTCCGCGATTGTGTTCGATAGTGAAGTGCGAATACAGCGCGGGTAATAGTAGTAATGTCGAGAAAATTTGTTCTATTTTTTTTTCTCTATGTCCTAATTCATGTGCAATATTAATTCCGAAGGCACCAATAAAAATTCCCAAATTCAAAACATAACCCACTACTTCTAAAGTCGTGAGCGATTGTGTCGTCGCTTTATGCAGTGCATAAAACAAAACGGCGTACATAATTGGCACATGCGAATACAGTAGTAAATCAAAAAAGAAAATATTCGAACGTTTATCTTCCAAATTTTCTACAACATTGGTGTTATCGAGTGGTGTGAAGAATTCGAATATAGGAAGAATGACAAACGCCAAATAAAAAAACCCGAACGACCAAACGCCACTATAATGAATCCCTGCAATGGCAGCTAAAGTACCCGTATATGCCCACAAATATTTTGAATCTTTCATTGCTTTTTACATTGATGAATAGGTGTCCAAAATTAGTATAAATATTTGACAATCGTAGATAAAGCGTAAATAATTTTCTCACATGGAGCAACCCCTATCAACAGGAAATCATTTGGTAAGAAAAACCCTTGCTTTGGACAATCAAACACGTCTTTCGTCCTTAAATGAAAAAAATGTTGGAATTTAGTGTTTATATTTGTCTGTCAAAGCCGAGGAATTTGAAAGAATGCCTTTGTTTTAACTTGAATGAATTTGCCAATACAATTTTTAATGAAAATCAACATGAAAGTGTTAGTGAAAATTTTTCTGCTTGTTTTATTACCTGTTTTTGCCATGGGGCAAAACCTTAATATTGATAGCCTCAAGCAAGCTTTGAAAAATGCACCCAATGATTCTGTAGCTTTTAATTTAAACTCACAATTAGCTGACTATTACAGCGAACTGAATCGAGATACTGCGCTTTATTACATGGAAAAGTGTTTGATTCTCTCTCAAAAAAATAATAAAAAACTGAATGAAGCAATTATTTTATCAGACAAAGGATACGAATTTTTACATTTAGGTAAATTTTCTGAATCTTATGAATGCTTAATTCAGGCTTTTAAAATTTCTGAAAACCCTCTGAATGAAGGCAAAATATTTGAGTTCTATTCCGAATGGGGGTTTAATCCCGAATGGACACCCCATCAACAAAGACTATGTTTTCTTGCTCTAACACATCTAAACTATGGGCATTTAATGGGAAGAATGGGAAAAACAGATCAACTGATTTTTCATTATAATGAAACAATAAAGATTTCTGAAACTATTGGAGACACTGTAAAGCTTGGGTTGGTAAAAATGAGTCTTGGTAGACTCTATTTTAATCAGGGTAAATTGGATCTCGCTTTGGCGCTGGAACAATATGCAGAGCGTATGTTTATAGAAACAAACCATAGGATTAATTTAGGTACAGTATATCGTTACTTAGGCGAAATTTTTTTGGCTCAGCATAAAAATGCTTTGGCTGTTCAATATTTCCATAAAGGAAATGAGGAGGCTATGAAGCAGAATAATCAAAAAACAGTT
>JAYWBA010000239.1:0-9719 GCA_043781915.1 Saprospiraceae bacterium | reverse complement strand
TTAAACCTCGTAGGTTTTTAAAACCTACGAGGTTTTGTGAGGTTTTAAGCGTTTATATATTTATCACGCCACACATCTCAACAGGTTTTACCCACGCGTCAAATTCTTCAGCAGTTAAATAACCCAATTTAATAGCAGTATCTTTTAAATTGCCACCTTCGCGGTGTGCAGTTTGTGCGATCTCAGCCGCTTTGTAATAACCAATTTTCGGATTGAGTGCAGTAACGAGCATCAAAGAGCTATTTAAATGTTTTTCAATATTGGCATAAATAGGTTCAATACCAATTGCACAACGGTCGTTAAACGATTCACAAACATCACCGATTAATCTGGCAGAGTGTAAGAAATTGTAAATCATCATCGGTTTGAAAACATTCAATTCGAAATGTCCCGATGCCCCACCAATATTAATAGCGACATCGTTGCCCAAAACTTGTGCCGCTACCATTGTCATCGCTTCGCACTGCGTTGGATTCACTTTTCCAGGCATGATACTCGAACCTGGTTCGTTATCGGGAATTGAAATTTCTCCAAATCCTGCGCGCGGACCTGATGCGAGCAAACGCACATCGTTTGCAATTTTCATCATTGAACAAGCGACAGTTTTTAATGCACCATGCGCCTCAACAATCGCATCATGTGCTGCGAGCGATTCAAATTTATTTTCGGCAGTGATGAATTGTAAACCTGTGAGCGAAGTAATGTGCGCCGCCACGCGTTCCGAATACTGCGGTGGTGTGTTTATACCCGTTCCAACCGCCGTTCCACCCAAAGCCAATTCAGAAAGATGCGACAAAGAATTATTAATCGCTTTCAATCCATGCGTGAGTTGTGCAGCATAACCCGAAAATTCTTGACCCAGCGTTAAAGGTGTTGCATCCATTAAATGCGTGCGACCAATTTTTACAACGTGCGCAAACGCTTTCGCTTTTTCGCGCAAAGTGTCGCGTAGCTTAGTAATTCCCGGAATTGTTTTTTCGACTAAAATACTATACGCTGCAATGTGCATCGCCGTCGGAAACGTATCGTTTGAACTCTGTGATTTATTCACGTCGTCATTCGGATTAATTATTTTTTTCTCATCGAGTAATGAACCGCCATTCAAAACGTGCGCTCTGTAAGCCACTACTTCGTTCACATTCATGTTCGATTGCGTGCCGCTACCTGTTTGCCAAACTACCAATGGAAATTCGCCATCGAGTTTGCCCGCAATTATCTCTTTGCACACATCGCCAATGAGTTGACATTTTTGCGCATCTAAAACACCACAATCGTAATTGGTGAGCGCAGCTGCGGCTTTTAAGTAAGCAAATGCCTTGATAATTTCTTTTGGCATTTTGTTTATATCCTGCGCAATGGGAAAATTCATTATCGAGCGTTGCGTTTGCGCGCCCCAATATTTATCGGCAGGCACTTCCACCTTCCCCATGGTGTCTTTTTCAATTCTATATTCCATCTTTTTAAGTATTAAGTGTTAGGTATTAGGTGTTGGTGAATTTATTAATCGCTCGTCTCGAATTTTTCAGCACAAAGTTACAAAGGAACAAAGTTTCACAAAGGTCATTAGTTCAATCTAAAATTAAATCATCAGCTTGGCTGAGCAAATTGGTTGACCATGCCTCTGGTTTTTCTGAAAATAAAACCTTCGTTTTTGCCCACGTCGTTTTAAATAATTCTGAATCGCGGTACAAATTTAATGCAGATTCGTCGCGCCAAATACTGCGCGCGAAAAAAATATTCGGTTGGGTTAAATCATTTAATAGCTCGACATGTTCACAACCCTCAAAAGCGCGAATTAAATTTTTACTGCTTTCAAATATGTGAATGAAAGTAGGGATATTTTCTTCTAAGAAAGTTAATTTTACAAGACGAGTTAGCACAACGAAAAATTTGTCAAATATGGTTAACTATATGTAACAAATTAAAATTTATAGCTACTTTTTATAAATTATTTAATTTGTAAAACAAAAAATTAGTAATTTGTAAAAACTTTTTGTTTACTTTGCAGTATGGCTCAACGCATTCTGGGTATCGATCCAGGTACAAATTTTCTCGGCTACGCTGTTTTAGAAATTGAGAACAAAAAACTCTCTCTTATCACTATGTCAATTCTTACGCTGACACATGTTGATGACCCTCAAGAAAAACTCAAACGCATTTACGAAAAAATGCAATGGGTAATAAATACTTTCGAGCCGCAAGCAATGGCAATTGAAGAACCTTTTTTTGGGAAGAATGTACAGAGTATGCTCAAACTCGGCAGAGCGCAAGGTGTAGCAATTGCCGCAGGAATGATGAACAATTTAACTGTAACGTCTTATTTACCAAAACGCGTGAAAAAAAGTGTGGTTGGAAACGGCAATGCGAGTAAAGAACAAGTCTGCGCTATGCTCGAACGCATTTTAAACAGACCGATTGAGCCTACATTTTTAGATGCTTCCGATGCACTCGCGGTTGCACTGTGTCATCATTACGCCGAAACAAATCCGTTAGCGGGAATGTCGAAAGGAAAATCGTGGGAAAAATTTTTGAGCGTGAATGAGAAAAGAATCCTAAAATAAAATCCGTCTTATAATTAGAGGTATTCGGAATCAGTGTCTTTGCCAAAAAATTTACTGCCTTTAGAGATTTTTTGAGAACTCGCGTTATTCAATATTGCAATTTCTTAGACGAAAGACTTTTGCGCAGTACTTTTATGTAACTCGGTTCATTTCACATTTTTTCATTGTTAAACGCACGTAAAATATGAAAAAATTAATTGTGTTTATCTTTGTATTTTCACAAATCGCCTTAAATGCTCAAAGCGGTTTGGTGGGAGAGTATTACAATGGAGAAAATTTCGAAGCTAAGGTTCTTACAAGGATTGACAAGAAAATAGACTTTGCTTGGTGGAATCAAAGTCCAGAGGATGGTGTCATTAATCGTGATCATTATTCTATTCGTTGGACAGGCAAATTAGTTGCCCCTGAAACAGGTAAATATCTTTTTTCTGCTAAGGTAGATGATGGTATTCGTTTATGGGTAAATGGTTTGCCACTTATTAACTCATGGGAGTATCATGATATGGGTGATTTTTCAAACAGTATTAATTTAGAGACGGGAATTGCCTACAACATTAAAGTAGAGTATTTTAATGGTCCATTTGAAGGTGAAATTACGCTGTTGTGGCAAACACCAAGTCAAGTGAACAGATCCGACTTTGACTATAAAAATTTCAATCCTATACCCGAAAATTATCTTTTCCAACCAAGTTATAATCCGCCTAAAATTCCTGAAAAAAATACAGTATTGCACAATCTGGCTCCGCCGTTAAACAAAAAGAATTCTCTCACATTTCCAACGGTTAAGCCACCAAAAAAACATGCCCAAACAATTCGCGAATTAGATGCCGATTTAGATGTTAAGCAAGTGTTTTTTATTAAGAGTCTCGATAAAATGACAGATAATTCTATCGAACGTTTAGATAAAGTAGCAACTTTTTTAAAAAAGCATCTGAAAGCCACAGTCGTTTTGAAAGGACATACAGACCTTGTAGGAAACAGTCAATTAAATATGGAACTTTCTGTGAGTCGCGCTAAAGTAGTTGCCGACTACCTCAAAAGCAAGAATATAAATGAAAGTCGTATCCGTTGCGAGGGTTACGGAAGTAAGGAGCCAATCAATCGGTATCCTCAATCCGAAGAAGAACACGCCATTAACAGACGAGTGGAGTTTATTATTAACAATGCACGTTATTAAGCGCTTAACGCATTACCTAAAAATGAACATCTAATTATTTTTGAGCTTTTGAATAATTTGTTCCATAATAAAACAGAATTTTTATAAAGTTTTTAGGGTATTTGCAGTTGTTTTTCAAGATATAATTTGTTTTAACCTTATTTTTAGATTTTAAAAGACTTAGACCTATCTTTTCGTCACATTTTTTTAATTCTTTTTTCAAAAAAAGTTAAAAAAGCTCGATTTTACTTTGTTTCTTTGTGCCAGCAAACTGCATTGCACAATCCCACAGCTTTTTCCAAAATTTAAGTAGTAATGACGAAACGTACACTTGGCGCAATAGTCGCTTTTTTATTTGTTAGTTTGGTGGTGAATGCACAAATGGCAGAACCTGTTAAATGGTCTTTTAAATCTGAAAAAATTTTGAATTCAGATTCAGATTACGAGATAACGTTAATTGCCGATATTCAGGAAGGATGGTATGTTTATTCGCAAGAAATATTAGGTCGTGGACCGATACCAACAAAAATAAATTTCGAACAAAATCCGAATTTATTATTACAAGGTAAACCCGTTGAAGTAGGAGAGAAGAGAGAGGCTTTCGACCAAAACTTTAATATTAATGTTACAAAACTTAGTGGGACGACACAGTTTATACAAAAAGCAATTGTTAAAGGCGGCTTAGGCACCATTAAAGGACAATTACTTTATATGACGTGTAATGGGCAAATTTGCCTTCCACCGAAAAGAATAAATTTTGATGTGGTTTTAAATAAGTGATTTTACGTTGCGACCAAAACACACTGGGCGATTTTTCTGTTTGAGGGAAAATCGCCTTTTTTATGTTTTTTTTCGGTAGCCAACTACTATTTTACGCAACCCCAATACAGGATTTTATGCACAAACCCACAAAAAAGATCTCCAATTTATTATTTGTCGCTCTAAATAGCAAGAAATTTGAGTTTTTTAAAACAAAAAAATTTTTATTTTAAAAAACTAATTGTTTTAAATTTGTTTTAATCCTATATTTGCAGCACATTAAAAATTATATTCAACATACTATCATGGAGGCTTCAATAAGTTTACAACATTTTTTTAGCGATATTGTCACTCAAAATTTACTGCCGATGTGCGGCTATGTATCAGCAGGATTCCCATCGCCTGCAGCTGACTATATTGATGAGCAACTTGACCTCAATGCATATTGCATTACCAATCGTGCGGCAACATTTATTGTACGCGTTTCGGGCGATTCGATGCGCGATGCTGGCATCTTTGATACGGATATTGCCGTAGTAGATCGCTCGCTTACTCCCAAAAACAATGACATTATTATCGGTATCATCGAAGGCGAATTTACTATTAAACGCTTAATCATTCGCGGCTCCGATATGTGGCTCTATCCCGAAAATAAGCAATTTCAACCCATAAAAATTACCGAACATTCTGAATTTCGCGTGTGGGGTGTTGTAACGCGCGTTATTCATTCGTTTGGTAAGCGTTAAAATGGTATTGTTTTCCCTCGCAGAAAAGTGCTTCTGATGCTGCACTTTTCATTTTTATAAGAAAATCCTCTTCTAACTTAGTGTTTACTCAATTACTCGGTATGTTTGCTTTAGTTGATTGTAACAACTTTTATGCTTCGTGCGAGCGTGTGTTCCATCCGCAACTCGAAAACCGCCCGATTGTTGTACTGAGCAACAACGATGGCTGTATAGTAGCGCGTTCTATAGAAGCGAAAGCATTGGGCTTACCGATGGGTGTTCCAATTTTTAAATTTAGGCAACTTATAGAAAAGAACGGAGTTAAAGTCTTTTCTTCCAATTATGCCCTTTACGGCGATATGTCAAACCGCGTCATGGATATCTTACATTCGTTTTGCGCTGATACAGAATTATATTCTATTGATGAAGCTTTTTTAAAGTTCGAGCATTATAACCAAACTGTGTCTTGGCTTGTGCTACACGCCGTTAAAATAAAAGCAATTATCCAACAATACACAGGTTTACCTGTGAGTATCGGTATTGCACCCACAAAAACGCTCGCTAAATTAGCTAACTACATTGCTAAACGCCGACCAGAGCAATGTGCACATATAGGCATTTTTTTATTAGAAAATCCCCGAGCGCATGAGGCGTTGCTTCGCACTATTGATGTTGGTGAACTTTGGGGAATCGGTGGTGCTAATGCCAGACATTGCAAAATAGCAGGTTTTAATACAATCTGGGATTTGCGCAGTGCCACTGAAATCTGGATGAAAAATACACTGACTGTAACTGGCTTGCGTTTATTGAAAGAGATAAATGGTTTTTCTTGTAGTGAAATTATGCCAGAAGAGCCAAGACGAAAAAGTCTTTTGCAGTCTCGCTCTTTTCAAAAAGATGTAAGTGATCTGAAAATACTAACAGAGGCTATTGCCTCGCACGCTACCAGATTGGGTGAAAAACTCCGCCAACACCGATTAAAAGCAGGCACTATTTCTGTTTTTGTTGTGCGCAATCGATTTAAAAAGACGACCACTTCAGGTGCATCATATCTGCACCTCACTTTTGAATTCGATGTGCCTACCAATAACACGAGCAGACTGATTGCGGCAGCAGTAAAAATGATAAAAGTACTCTGTCAGAGCGGTGCTTTTAAGAAATGCGGCATTATGGCTTCCAATCTGCAAGATACAGGCACACTACAAGCGTCACTTTTTGAGTCTCACGATGCTATCATTGAGCGCCGCTGCGAAAACCTGATGCATGCTATAGATACCTTGAACGCTAAATTAGGGAAAAATACGGTTTATTTTTGTTCTGCAGCGGGCAAAAATGCACAGTCTGATTGGGTGATGCGCTCAGAAATGTGCTCACCACGCTACACCACCCGTTGGGAAGATTTATTAGTAGTTACATGAAAATGAGAGATCGAAAAGCTATTTTTTGTTGAATAAAAACACAATAAGCTATTTTCCGTTATAAGAAAAGTCGCTTTTATATTTTCGTTAATAAATCGTGACATTTAATGACTAATTTTGTATTCAATTTAAATCAGAAGATATTTCATATTAAGATGAAAAATTTCAGAATATTCGCTTTTATTCTTATTTCAGCATTTGCTTTTATAAATGAAACAAATCTTGAAGCACAAATACTGCATCCTGTCAAATGGAAATTCGATGCGCAGCGCGTGAGCGACAATGAGTTTAATTTAATTGCCACTGCTAAAATTGACAAAGGTTGGTACACCTACTCGCAATTCAATGCAGACAATGGACCTTCAAACACGGCATTAGTTTTTAAACCCAATGCCGATTATGAATTGGTCGGTAAAGCCGACGAAATGAGCGCACACAAAAAAAGTGGCTACGATAAAATTTTTGAAATGAACGTCACAAAATTCAGCGATGAAGTGCGGTTTATTCAAAAAGTGCGATTAAAATCACCATCAGCAACTGTAGCGGGAAGTATTTCTTGCCAGAGTTGCGATGATGAAAAATGTTTGCCCCCACAAGATGAAGATTTTTCTTACAATTTAAAAATTAATCAAACTTCAACGACCGTTGCGCCACAAACACCTGCTCAAACAGTAAAACCAATCGTTGCGCCAGCACAAAAACAAATAGCACCTGCACCACCCGCTATAATTCCAGCTGTTAAAAATAATGAAAAAAAAAAAGATGAACAATCAGGATTGAATAATGGCATCGAAAAACCCGTTGAATGGTCGTTTTCATCCACCCAATTGAGTGAAAATTCTTTTTTGCTAAAAGTAAAAGCGCAGATTCAAAAGGGTTGGCACGTTTACGCTTCGAAACAGAGTACTTTTGAAGGTCCTGTTCCTACAAAAATAACTTTTAAACCGAACACAGCGCAAAAATTAGAAGGTGCAACTGTTGAATCTGGCGGAAAAAAAACGACGGCAAATGATGCTGCTTTTGGTGTTAGTGTGACTTACTTCGAAGATAGTTTGGTTTACACGCAAAAAGTGACAAGCGTTAATTCACCTACGCCATTCATTGAAGGTAGTTTAGAATATATGGTGTGCAATAACGAAAAATGTTTACCGCCCGATGAACTTCCTTTCACAGTACCAATGGATGGAAAAACAGATGCTACATTAGTTTCAACTACACCGATACCGCCTGCATTACCTGCAAATGGTTTGGGTTTAACGCCTACTCAATTTAGTTTTAATCATGATGGTGAAAGTATTGGTTGCGATGGAACAACCAGCACTGCAACAGAAAAAAATAACCTTTGGGTTATTTTTCTGCTCGGTTTTGGTGGTGGATTGCTCGCACTGCTAACGCCTTGCGTTTTCCCGATGATACCACTCACGGTGAGTTATTTCACGAAAGGCGTGAAAAGTCGCGCGGCAGGTTTGCGCCAAGCACTCATTTATGGTACTTCAATAATTGTGATTTATGTTTTACTCGGCACAATTGTTACTACACTTTTTGGTTCGGCAGCTTTGAATAATTTAGCTACTAATCCTTGGGTGAATATCGTTTTTGGATTATTGTTTTTGGTTTTTGCAGTTTCGTTTTTCGGTTATTACGAAATCACATTGCCATCGAGTTGGACAAATCGCGCAGATAGTGCTTCGCAAAGTGAAGGATTGGGAGGGATATTTTTTATGGCGTTTACGTTGGCACTCGTTTCATTTTCTTGTACGGGTCCAATTATCGGAACACTTTTAGTTGAATCGGCGCAATCGACAGGTTTTGCTTGGGGACCATTGGTCGGAATGTTTGGTTTTTCATTGGCTTTGGCATTGCCTTTTGGTTTGTTGGCATTTTTTCCAACAGCTTTAAAATCGTTGCCTCGCGCAGGATACTGGATGAATGATGTGAAAGTCGCATTGGGATTTTTAGAAATTGCGTTAGCACTTAAATTTCTATCGAATGCAGATTTAATAATGAACACCAAATTGCTGCCTTACGAACTCATGTTGGCACTTTGGGTTTTGTGCGCTTTGGGTCTGGGTGCGTATTTTTTTGGAAAACTCAATTTCAAAAAATCGTATGTTCCAAAACCTTCTACTAATAAACGTATTCTTGGCACACTCAGTATTGCGTTGGGTTTGTATTTGCTCACAGGTTTTCGATACAATCCTACGACATCTACTTTTGCTACGCCTGAATGGGGTTCAGGTATTTTGCCGCCGGCAGGTTACAGTTATATTTATCCGCAACGTTGCCCACTCAATCTCAATTGTTTCCACGATTTGAATGAAGGTTTAGCTTACGCAAAACAAGTGAATAAACCTGTACTGATTGATTTTACAGGTTGGAACTGCGCCAATTGCAGAAAAATGGAAGAAAATGTTTGGAATAAACCTGGAGTGACAGAACTCATACGCGATAAATATGTTTTGATTTCTCTTTTCACGGATGATAGAAACAAACTCAAAGCACCTTACGCGCCTTACACTTCTACATTCGATAACAAAATAAAAGACACCGAAGGCAAAATGTGGGCAGATTTTGAAGCCATTCATTTCAATAAAAACTCGCAACCTTTCTATGTACTCGCTTCACCTGATTTAAAAATTTTGAATCCGCCTGTGGCTTACACGCCTGTAGTACAAGAATATAAAAATTTCTTGACTTGCGGTTTGGATAAGTTTAATGCAGGTAAGAGTTTAGGGGCAAAATGAGAAGAAAAACATCAAAATTAAGTTTTTTTTTGTTAATTTTTTATATGTATAACTGCACTCTAATCAGTTGTAGCTCAGAAAAATTAAAATTAATTGACACTGGTCAATTCGAAATAGAAGTGCCAAATAGCTGGAATTACGTAAAACAGCAGGGTTACGACAGTTTTGTTGGTCAATTTATTGCAGATTCTTTAGTTTTGAATTTTGATTTTAGTGAAAGCGGTTTCGCTAATCACCTTCTTCCAACTCCTAATAATTATTTAACAGAAGAAACGAATTGGATGCCATTAAGCGCACCATATATGAAAGAAGGAGTCACTTATACAAGTTCTAAAGACCTTATTTCAACTCGAAAC
>JAYWBA010000238.1:0-9837 GCA_043781915.1 Saprospiraceae bacterium | reverse complement strand
AGGCAAATCGGCGGGAGTGCGCACAATAAATTCTTCCGAACCGCGCTTTGTAGTTTTTGCCAAATACGATACGTTCGGAATAGTTACGATGATATCTTGATCGAACTCGCGACGCAAACGCTCAGTAACAATTTCAAGATGCAACATACCTAAAAATCCGCAACGGAAACCAAAACCGAGTGCGACAGATGTTTCTGGTTCAAAAACCAAGGATGCGTCGTTGAGTTGTAGCTTTTCTAAGCCGTCGCGTAAATCTTCGAAATCGTCGTTATCAATCGGGTAGATACCCGCAAAAACCATTGGTTTAACATCTTCAAAACCTTTAACAGCTTCTAAAATGGGATTTATGGCACCTGTTATTGTATCACCTACTTTAATTTCTTTAACCGATTTAATACCCGTTATGATATAACCCACATCGCCCGCTTGCATTATTTCTTTGGGTTGCAGCGTCATTTGTAGGTTCCCAATTTCATCGGCGTTATAAACATTACCCGTATAATAAAATTTAATTTTATCGCCTTTGCGCATCGTACCGTTAAAAATACGGTAGTAAGCAATGATACCCCTGAACGAATTGAAAACTGAATCGAAAATAAGACATTGTAATGGCGCGTTTGGATCTCCTTTTGGTGCAGGAATACGGCTAATGACTGCATCCATTATATCTTGAATACCGATACCTGCTTTACCACTCGCTAAAATTATATCTTCTTTTTTACAGCCGAGCAAATCAATCACTTGGTCGCTCATTTCATCAATCATTGCCGTTTCCATATCCACTTTATTCAACACAGGAATCACTTCTAAATCGTGCTCTAAAGCCAGATATAAATTTGAAATAGTTTGTGCTTGAATACCTTGCGTAGCATCAACTAAAAGCAATGCACCTTCGCAGGCTGCAATCGAGCGACTGACTTCGTAACTAAAATCAACGTGACCGGGTGTATCGATGAGGTTAAACGTATATTGTTGACCATCGGTATGATCGTAATACATTTGTATCGCGTGGCTTTTGATGGTAATTCCGCGCTCGCGCTCTAAATCCATGTCGTCGAGCGCTTGCGCTTGCATATCGCGGGCAGAAATAGTTTTAGTGAACTCTAAAAGTCTATCAGCGAGCGTACTTTTACCGTGATCGATGTGCGCAATGATACAAAAATTCCTTACTCTTGACTGGTTGTACATTAATTAATTCCTTATTTTTCAATTTCGCCGCAAATATACAGAAATGCATCGGTTGAGATGCAATGATTGCGTCTCAGAGTGCTTTTGTTTCCATTATTTTTATCAATTTTATGCAGAGACGCAATTATTGCATCTCAACGATTTATTATTCAGTAACAATTTGTTGTGAATACGCTTTTAAACCCGCAATACCAACTATGGTTACAGCTAAAAAGAAAAGTTCAGGCAAACTGATGCGCGTTTTAGTGACTACTAATTCGGCAATTTTAATAAAAATGATGGATACAGTGGTCCAAATAGCAAAAGCTGTGGCGGTAGGAATTGTTTTAAGGGCTAATGAAAAGAAGTAGACGTTACCGATACCAAAAGCAACGTATCCTAAAAGTGGCAACCAAATTGCCAACCCTTCGGGAATAAAAAAATTAGCCCAAGTGAGCATTCCAAATTTCTTAAAGTGCAGATACCTCAAGCAGTATGTCCAACAAGTTTCCATAACTGCTGCTATTGCGATAAATAACCATTGCATAATATAGTTGTTAGTTGATAGTTGATAGTTGTTCGTTTGAGAGCGCTCGTAAACGAACAACTAACAACGAACAACTAACAACTAATCTGTTTTAGTAGGAGGCATAAAATCTATATACCTTCCCGTAATTTTATTTATTATTCTAGACATAAACCGCAATACGTTTCTTCGCGATTCATAGTATGTTGAGAACCATTTATATTTCAAAAGGTTTTTTTCATCGAAACGCTTAAACATAAAAGCGTGTTGCAGAAAATAATCTTTCGGATAATCGTAGTAGAGTCCCCAATTTTCAGGTTTATTGCCAGGTTTTTTTCCTGGATCATAAGCTGTACCAAACATATAATCCCAAAAAGAAAATTTGGTAGAGAAATTGGCATAAAATACTTGCTGATAATTGGCATGATGCCATAAGTGCAATTCAGGCGAATTAAATATTTTTTTCCAACGCCCCATTTTTACATCTATGTTCGAATGTATAAACATTCCTTGACCCGCATCTATCAATCCTTTGATTGGCACAACGCGTGGGTCGGCTCCAAATATAATTATGGGCAAAAACTCAATGGTCTGATTAATAATAATTTCCAGAATATTCGAACGTGAACCTTCAATAAAATCAACTACTTTACCCGAATGATGCGCCTCGTGCGTGCGCCAAAAAAGTTTACTCGAATGTTGAAAACGGTGAAACCAATAAATGTAAAAATCGTGCGTAATGACAAAAAACAAAACTTGCATCGGTAACGACCACGATTTCACAAATTGATAGGGTGCCCAATTCATACTTAAATGAATAGGTGCAATGATGTAATTAAAAATAACAATTCTGAGAACATAATTTTGAATGAGTGTGTACCAAACAAAATCGACCCAAAATCCTTCTCTCACTAAAAAAAAAGGAATTCCTTTTCGATAAGGAAAAATACGTTCTAACACCATCATTAAAACGATAATAATTCCTAAAAGAATGCTACTATACAGCACCGTTTGATTAAACGATAAATCCATCAATAATTAATGGTTAATGAAATAATGGTTAATGGTTAATTTTGGTCGAGATTAAACAGATTTAACGATTCGCTGGATTTATATTTAAATAGTAGTCGTTTCTTGAAAATCAGTTAATCCTTTAATCTTGGTAAAATAAACCATTATTGTTTTACGCTTTGAATTCAGGCGCAATATTCAAGCGCAAACGGCGCATTGGTCCAATTTCAGAATCGTACACTTTCTTAACGCCATCGCCTATTGATGCTTCTACATCGCGAATATCTTTAACTAATCGCACGAATCCACCAGGCTCAACCGATGCCGCATGATCAGAACCCCACATAGCGCGATCTAAAGTAAAATGTCGTTCAACAAACGTTGCACCTAAAACTACTGCTGCTAAAGTTGTAGCTAAACCTGTTTCGTGACCTGAATATCCGATAGGGCAATTTGGGAATTGAGCGTTGAGTGAATGAATCATACTCAAATTTAATTCCTCCAATTTGCACGGATAAGCCGAAGTAGAGTGAGCAATCATTAATGGGTAATTTGGGTTGAAATTGTAGATGTGTTTTACCGTTTCGTTAATTTCGCGCTGCAAAGACATACCCGTTGAAATCATTATTGGACGACCCGTTTTGAGGATTCTATCAATAAGTACAAAATCGGTTAAAGATGCTGATGCTAATTTATACATCACTGCGTCGTACTTTTCTAAAAAATCAATTGACTCCGCATCCCAAGCAGAAGCGAACCAATCAATACCGAGTTCTTTACAGTATTTGTCGATTTCCGCGTATTCGTCGTAACCAAATTCTGTTTTGCGTTTGTAATCAATATAAGTGATACGCCCCCAAGGTGTATCGCGCATATTATTCCATTGATCTTTAGGTACAGCAATCTCTGGTGTACGTTTTTGAAATTTTACAGCATCCACTTTGGCAACTACAGCTTCGTGGATGAGTTTTTTTGCTATTTCGATATCGCCGTTGTGGTTAATACCAATTTCAGCAATGATATAGCACGGTTGACCAGCGCCAATTTTTCTTCCGTTCTTAAGTGTTACAACGCTCATTTTTGTATTGAAGAGTTGAGTGAGAATAATCGAGTTTATAAATTAAGATTCGTTGATTGTTGTTTTGCCCAGATGATGAGTTCGGCTAATTCGCGAAATGCGCCTTGACCGCCTTTTTGTTCGCAGATATAATGCGCTTTTTGTTTTGCAAAGCTCATTGCATCGTTCGGACAAGCTGCCAAACCTACAACGCCTAAAACTTCAACATCGTTTGTGTCGTCGCCGATGTAAGCAATTTCATTGACGTTTAACGAATGACGAGCAAGAATATCGTTCAAAACAGCCGGTTTATCTTTAATACCCAAATGCAGTTCAGTAATTCTTAATTTTTCTGAACGCATTTTAACACTCGGTGAAAATTCACCTGTAATAATGCCTGTTTCTACATTGGCATGTTTGCGTAAACGTTCAACACCCATTCCGTCGCGAATGTTGAAGCGTTTAAAAACTTCTCCATTTTCACCATAAAAAACGCCACCATCAGTTAAAACACCGTCGTTATCGGTTAAAACCATTTTTATACGTTGCGCTCTCTGAATAATATCTGCACTGACTTGCTCGAACATTTTTATTATTTTTTTCCACAGATTTCATCTGTGGTTACAAATTCTATCCCCTACGGGTTTTAACTATTTTGCTTTTTTTCATCGGGCTTCAACCTGTGCTATGAGGTGTCGCGCTTTTAGCGCTTTTTTATAGTTTTAAAATCCAAGACTATCAACTATTAATCAACAACTATTAACTAAATCGCAGTCCATCCGCCATCAACCACCAAATTTGCGCCTGTCATATATGATGACGCATCGGATGCCAAGAAAATGAGTGCACCTTTATAATCTGTTGGTTTTGCCATTCTACCGAGGGGTGTTTTAGCCGAATAATTTTTCACGAAAGTTTCGTCTTGCGAATTTTCTACTCCGCCAGGTGAAAGCGTATTGACACGCACATTTTTTTCGCCCCAGTAAGCTGCTAAAAAACGTGTAAAGTTAATCACTGCACCTTTAGTAGTTGGATACACAGCCGATTTATAAAAAGTGCGTTTACCTTCAGCATCTAAGTAAATACTTTGGTCAGGTCCAACAATACCATACGTTGAAGCTAAATTGATGATGCTTCCACTGCGTTGTTCAGCCATAACAGAACCGAAAATTTGTGAGCATAAAAATACGCCCGTTACATTAACTTCGAGAGATGCGCGAAAAGATGCCACTGGATATTTCTCAAAAGCAGATTGCTCTGCTGCTAATAATGGATTTTCGAACATATCGTTAATAGCAGCATTATTGACTAAAACATCTATAGTTCCGAATTTTTTTAAAATAGTATCGCGCGCAGCACTCAAACTTTTCTCATCAGTAACATTACAAGCCAAACCTAAATGACCTTTTCCTAAACTTTTAGCGAATCTCTCGCAAGCTTCACCATTAATATCAGCAACAATTACGTGTGCACCTGCTGCTGCTAAAGCTTCACAATGGTTTTTACCAATCAAACCTAATGCACCTGTAACTATAGCAACCTTACCTTTCAAAGAAAACAAATCCATTCTAAAATTTTAATGGTGCAAAATTAATGAGTGTTCGCCACCTTTTTACAACTTACCAAGAAGTTTACAATAATTTTACTTTTCTATGATAAACACATGCTAAATGGGAGATAAAATCGTCTTTTCGAAAAAAATAAATATATGTTTAGTAAACTTATAGTACAAACATTGTTAATAAAATATAAAAAGACTTGATTATCAAGAAATAATCTATAAATATTGTGACAACAAGCCAAAACTGTAATCTTAAATTTGAACATTTAGAACAGTACAAACATTTTCACATGAGAAATTTTATTTTATTACAATCCCTTTTAATTTTACTTTTTTCTTCACCCTTAAATTTAAAAGCCCAAGGATTAGCCATTCCCGATGTTTATCATTACAAAGACAGCCCATTAGTTGGTGAACTTATGAAACCCACTGACGCTTCTGAAAGCACCAATATTTTTAAGCGAAACCGCGATTTTGTTTACGATTATTACATCCCGACGAACAATGTAAATAACAGAAACACTAAAATCTCAATTATTCCACATTGGCATTTAGAAGGTAAAGACACCGTCCTCAATTTTGACCCGCAGTTTCACGATACACCCAACAGTTTTTTAATAGACAAAGTGCGTTTGAAGGTGATGAATAGGAAAATTAAAATTCCTAAAAATTCCGATCAAACGGTTATTAAGTACGAATATTCAAATTACAGGGGCGTTCTAAATCTTCTTTCGGAAGTATCGAGTGTTGTTGAAAATGGTTCAAAGGTTACTGTACATCAACCTTGTAATTCGTATTTTCGGTTTTTAGAGTATGCACCCAATCCTGAACAAAATAATTTGAGTTCTGAAAAACCATGGTGCAAAACGATAGATGTTACACTCAACCGAAAGTATAAAAATTTACAACCCCTTTCGCTCGAATTTGAATACACGCCATCCGGGACACAATATTTTTTGTATAATAAAAGGTTCATAACTTGCCAAGTTATTAAGGCACAAAGTAAACCTAATTTCCACGATATAAATTCTTCCGCTACTTTTTTATTTAACAAGGAGTTCGGATTTGTTAAAATGGAGTATTCAGTAACTGTGGGTGATACCGAAGCGGAAAAAGTTATTTTCTGTTTAGATAGAATAGAGGATAAATTGTATTAGAAGTCAGCTTTCAGCCGTCAGCTATCAGCTATCAGCCTTTCTCTATGCTGATAGCTGATAGCTGTACTTGTTATTAAGAAAATATTATTGAAAAAAATACAGAAATGGTTTAAATTTTCAAATTTTAAAAATAAATCTGTTTTCGTAAAGTTTTTGCAATATATTTGTAGAGTAAATTAACAAACACTTAAATCAAACTTGAGTAATACCCATGCGTTACTCTTCTATATTTTTTTTATTTCTAACATTCTTTTTCGCTAAAAGCGTTAATGCCCAAGTAGAAGGTTGGTGGCATACTTGTATGGCTGCTTCGCCTATTATTCAAGAAATTCTAATTGATGGTTGTGGTACGGATGCTAAAAGCGAACATGTTTTGCTTAAAACGGGTAAATCTTCTTTCAATTTAAAAAATTACCATCTTAAAGTTTCGAACCCATTATTAAAATTAAATTTGGGGGAAGTTGTAATTCAACCCAACAGCACAAATTTTAATGCACTCAATTATTTAAATAATTCATACAAAGGTTGCTACTTTGGTGATGTTTTTGTCGATGCGCAATCGCAACAAGTGGCGGGCTTAATTCCACCAGAAAGTTCTGTGCTTATTTTTAATGATAAAATTAACACTGATGTCTATTATTTAAACGATGTGGTTTTAAAAAACTGGTGCAGTTCAAAAATCTTTGTAGCATTTGGAACAGTTTTGAATACTATCCCCAGTCAATCTCTTTTTAAAAATTATACTTCAAGTGGCAACTGTTTGTCAGATGATTGCCTGCGCCAAATAGAAATAAATTTAGAACCCAATAACTCTTTTTGCGAGAAAATTATTTACGATGTATCAAAGTTGCCTCATTCTGTAAAAAACCCACCAGCATCAGAAGGTAAAGGCTCGTATATAACTTCTGGAAGCAATAACAGCGTCAATTATCTGGGTGGGAGTTTATACGGATTGAGTGCGTGTGTTCCAGAGAAATTATTCGATAATTCAGATTGTGTTTCCAATCCATTAGATTATAAAATTAAGATCGACTCATTTTTTGAAGGTTCTGAGAAAAAATGGCGCATAGTTACCGATACTTCAAATCTTATTTCGCCGTCCAAAATAAAATGGAACGGGAGTGGCTTAGTTGATAAAATTGATTCCATAACAGTTTCGATGCCGCAAGGAAATTATACCCTTCAAATTAGTGATGGCAGAACGTGTAATAACACCCAAAATTTATCTTTAGGCGCTACGCTCGCTTTTAGTGTAAAAATTTCAGGAACCGATACTGTATGTGCTGGCACTACGGATGTTTTAACAGCAACAGTTTCAGAAGGAACTTCTCCAGTTGTTGTAGATTGGTTCGATTCCAATGGCAATGCTATACAATCCACCGGTTTAAGTTGTTCTCCTATTGTAAATTCGAACACATTTTTTGTTGCTAAAGCAACTGATAATAATGGGTTAATTGCTTTCGATACTTTTAGAGTAGCCACCCGAGCGCTACCTAAACCAAAGATGTCTTTGAATTCGCCAACAACTGTTTGTAACGATGCGGTAGTTGAATTCTATGGAGCTGGAGCACAAACCTATACGTGGTCAACTAATCCTTCAATCGCAGCCCAAGCTCTGAATAAAACTACGGGCGATACGGTCAAATTGTTTGCTTTATATTTGCCTGCACCAGGTTATACAATTACTTTGAACGGAACGGATAAGTTCGGTTGCACTAATAGAGTTGACACGGTAATTAAAGTAATTCCAATACCCCGTTCGACAATTACACCTATACCTGATACTATTTGTACTACTGATGCTCCGATAAAAATAATGGGTACAGCCGATGCGGGTAAAGATTATGGCAATAATAATTTAAGTTTGGCTTCCGAAAATTATACAGCTTCTTGTGGAGCTTGTTTACAGGGGGTCACTTTTAATCCTAAATTAGCTACCGTTGGTAAAAACTTAGTTTATCACGAAGCAATTAATAATTATGGATGTGTCAATAAGGTGAGTATTGAAATTTACGTAAAAAATTGTACTTGTACGAATCCAGCCTCTGTTGTTGCAGGTAACGATATTAGTATCTGCAAAATATCTTCTATTGCTTTGAATGGCAGTGCTCAAAATATAAAATCTTCAAAATGGTCAACAGATGGTAGCGGGAGTTTTACGGACTCATCCAACCTGAAAACTAATTATACTCCCTCTTCTGTTGATTCTTCTAAAGGTACTGTAAAAATCTATTTGGCTTCAACTAAAACTTCTTTTTTAGGTTGCCAAAATGTTCTTGATAGCTTTGTTTTGAAATTTGGATTGCCCTCAAAAGCATCTATCAACCGCGTAATTTGTGCAAACGATAGTTTCAAAGTGTCGAAACGATATTATAAAATGAGTGGCACTTATTTAGATACATTGGTCAGTTTCAATGGTTGCGATAGTATTGTGCAACTACAATTGAGCGTTTTGAAAAATGATAATACCAATGTTAATTCAACGACTTGTGATGTCTCTAAAGTGGGAACTAAATCAGTTACGCTAAAAAATATGAATGGCTGTGATTCAGTTGTCACAACTGTGACAACTCTTTCTAAAACGGATTCCACGTTTCAGAAAGCAACGTCATGCGATATTACAAAAGCTGGAATAAAAACGGTGACTTTCAGAAATGTGAATGGTTGCGATTCGGTTGTTACTACAGTAACCACATTTTCAAAATCGGACTCGACATTCATCACTAAAAATACCTGTAATTCACTACAGACTGGTGTGTCAACGCTAAAATTAGTTAATTCAGGCGGTTGCGATAGTATTGTAGTAATTAAAACAATTTACGTTGCTCCCGATACGACTTATATCAATAAAATAATTTGTTTGGGAGATTCTGTGTTGGTGGCAGGAAAGTATTTTAAAACACAAGGCGTTTTTTCAAGCACACTTCGCTCAATACAAGGTTGTGATAGTATAGTAAATTTACAACTAACCATTATTCAAAGTGATACGACTCAAACTTTTTCTTTCTCTTGCAGTCCACGTGATACTGGCGTTTTTGTAAGTCGTTTTACAAACGCTAACTGTACGGGTGTTTTGGTAAATACGGTTAAATTGCAAAAATTAGATACTGTTTTCGTTAAAAAAACAATTTGTAATGGCGATTCCGTTTTATTGGCGGGTAAGTATTTTAAATCGCAGGGCAATTTCTCTTTAACACTCAAAACCACGCTAGGTTGTGATAGTATTGTAACGCTCCAACTCTCATTTTTTAAGACGGATACCACAAAATTGAATGCTTTTACTTGTCGCGTTTCTGAAGTTGGGACTTTCTATCAAACAAAAAAGAATCTGGGTGGATGTGATAGCATTATTCAAACA
>JAYWBA010000237.1:0-54502 GCA_043781915.1 Saprospiraceae bacterium | reverse complement strand
CGCGACGCGTGTGCGGAATACAGATAGAACCACCCACTAAATTTGCTACGGCAAACACATCCCAAATTTCTGCTTTCGTTACGCCGAGTTCATGACATTTACCAAGATGGTATTTGATACAATCATCGCACCGTAAAACCATTGATGCGACCAAACCGAGCAATTCTTTGGTGCGTTTATCTAATGCACCATCGACATACGTTTGATTATCTAAACTCCAAAACCGCTTGATGACTTTATTGTCTTCGGCTAAAATGCGCTCGTTCATGCGCTCGCGGTAATCATTAAACTCTTGAATCATTGACATAATTTGTGTTTTTTCGCGGATTTCATCCGTGTTTATTAAATTCCTTTTCATCGCGGTTCACCGGGCTTCACCCGATGCTAATTTCCGACGCTCCGTTGGCGCTTTTTTGCGATTTGCCCTCGCTTTTTGCAATTTGCCCTTTGCAATTTGTCTTTTATTTCATCAACATAATAGCAGCTAACGTTTCAATAGATTGATAGATACAACCAATTTTTAAATTTTCGTTTTCTGCATGCTGGTTATTATCGTAATTCACCACAGGGACAGTTATGGGCGATGTTTTTAAAATTGTTTCGAACAAATATAAAGGCAAACTACCACCGGCAGAAGGCAATAAAACCAAAGGTTCTGCGCTGGTTAATTGAACCGCCGAAACCACTTTTTTTGCCAAAGGTAAATCCATAGACGTGCGTTGCGCATTATAACCTGAACCATGCGTAATTGAAATAATGTTCGGATATTTAGCGCGTTCTTCGTCAGTTGGCTCTGTTTGAGTGATATGAAATCCTTGCTTCTGAATGTGCTTCACCAATTTAGCGATTTGCCTTTCCGTATCATTGCCTTTCACCAAACGCAAGTCTAAGGTCGCCATAGCTGTAGTTGGAATAACATTAGCGGCTAATTTACCGACATTCGCACTTAGAATTCCATTGATGTTTAATGTCGGAAGCGCTGAAATCGATTCATAAAAACTGCGATTCGGATTTTCGGTTTCTGCAAATGCCAATTCTTTTTGCATCTGTAGTGCAGGGTCAGGAATGATTTTGAGTGCATCTTTTTCACTTGCACTCAGTGGTGTAACATCATCGTAAAATCCATCAACGAGCACTTTACCTTTATCATCTTTCATACTCGCCAACAATTGCACCAATTTCAAAGCTGGATTTGGTGCCCAATTCCCGTAATTGCCACTGTGCAAAGGTCGTTTCGCACCATAAACAGTTAGATTCATATTCACATCGCCGCGGACACCAAATACAATTTGCTTTCTACCCGATGCGTGCATTGGTCCATCCGAAATAACCCATAAATCTGATTTTAAAATATCTTTGTGTTTTTCTAAAATTGCACCAAGATTTATTGAACCCGCTTCTTCTTCACCTTCAAAAAAGAATTTTACATTTATATTCGGTTGCAAGCCCGATTGTTGAATGGCATAAAATGCGTTTAAAATGCCAAACACACCCGCTTTATCATCTGCCGAAGCGCGTGCGTAGAGGCGCCAATCGTTGTTGATGGTTTCATTTTCTTTTGGAAAATCGATAAATTTTCCACCTTTATCTAATCTATCTGTTACCAATTGTGGTTTGAAAGGCTCTAAACCTGCTGCCCAATTTTTTGGCGTTACAGGTTGACCATCGTAATGCGCGTAAAAAATGAGCGTCGTTGTCGCTTTCGGATTTAAAATCTCGCCATAAACGGCAGGTATTGCACCTGTAGCCTCTAAAAGTTTTCCTTTTATGCCGCGTTTTTCCATCATTTTCAAAATGAATTGTGCATTCACGCGCAATTGTTCTGGGTCGTTTCCTGTGTTTGGAATGGATAAAAAAGAGACATACTCTTGCAGTAAATCGTAGCGATGCGATGTAGTAAATTGTGTAATTTTAGCTAAATCGGCTTTAGTTTGTGCAAATATTGAAACAGAAGCCAAAAGAATAGCGATACCGAAAATAATTTTATTGCGCATAGCGGTTATTGAATTTTAATTTCAACGCCAAATTACGCGTAAATGTTTAATTATTAAAGCAAGTCTGAAAAGCGGATTTTAATTAATGCTAACTTTTGTCTGAATCGTGGATTACGCGGATTTAAGGAATTTAACAGATTTAGCATAAATTTTGGCGTAAAATCCCATCTGTCATTTTCCGCGTAATCAGCGCAATCTGTGATTCAGGCTTTATAGCGGGCGGAATGTGGTGTTTTTATACCACATTCCGCCCGCTATAAATTTTAAGTTCTAAAACAATAGGGCTGCTTCTTGCGAAACAGCCCTATTGTTTTATACATCACCTCCAGCTGCGAGCTTTGGCAACAATTATTTCAAATCGTAAGTGCTTGTACCAGCTAAATACCCTTTGTTGTAAATTTCAACGGTGTATTTGCCTTTCACTAAAGTTGCATTGCCTTTAACATCCCAGCTCATGCAAACGTTTTGGCTTTCGCCTTTAAAGTCAACATCTTTAGTGCTCGTGTATTGAACTTCTTTTCCGTCAGCAAGTTTAATAACACCACCACCGCCGCTAGTAGTTGAAATAGCAACACCCGTTGGATCGATAATACGGAAGTAGAATTTTTCAGTACCTGCATCAGCTACGTGGTTTTCAATAGCGTCGAAACACCATTTTAAACGGTCGATATTGCCAGCGTGAGTACGTTCTTTTTCTTTACCGCTTGCACGAACGTGGTAACCGGTTGTTTTAACGTTCGATACATGAACCACAGAGCCGATTTCAGTTTTCTTAGCAAACACAGCGCGTTCTTGCTCTACTTTTGCTTTTTCTGTTTCGACAGCCGTTTTAGCAACAATAATTTGGTCTTTTTCAGTACGTTCCTTTGTCAAGTCGCCCTGCAAATTTGTTTTCTCAGTTGTTAGTACTGTTACTTTCTGACCTAACTCTTGTTTGTCTTGCTCTAATTTAGCAATCTGATCAACATAACCTTGAACAGTTGCTTTCATACGCGCCATTTCAGCACGTGCACCATTGAGGTTTTTTTCTACGTTGATGAGTTTACCAATTTTGCTTTTTTGTGAAGCCAATTCTGTTTTTTGCTTTTCGATTAAATCATTGAGTTGAACGTTTTTACCCTTCATCTCATCCAATTGACCCATAGCATCTTTGTACTGCGTCTCTAACTGAGCGTTGAGGTCTTCATCTTTTTTGATTTCAACCTGTGCAGTCTGTAATTGTGTACCAGTAGAGTTATTTTTAACTGCAAAATAACCTGTTGTGCCAGCCAAGCCGACAATTGCTGCAACCAACCAAGGTAAAATTTTCTTAGAATTGTCCTTGTTGTTGTCTTTAAAATCCGAATAATTATTCGTAGTCATTGAAAAGGTGTTTAAATGTGTTTTCGAAAAAAGTTAATAATACCACTTAAATCGACACGTGTTAGTATATCTGTCACAAATATACGCAACGCGCGTTATTAAATAAGTAGAAGTAAAAAATCTATTCGATATCGTTGAGTTTTAAATAAAATTAGTTTAGTGTGTATAGTAATTTGCAAATCGTCGATTTTTTGACGATTAAATACGGCTGGGACACAAATTTTAAGGTATAACAAAAGTTAAATACACCTTAAAAACGTGGGTGTTTAAAAAAAAGTATGCACAAGCAAAAAAAATTTAAAAAAAATGAAACATTAACATTTGTGGTGAATACAATAGTAAATATCATTTCACTAAGGCTCTGAATAGAGATAGATTCTTTTAGAACATAAGAAATCTATCGATTTCTATGAAGTTTTTTCTCTTAGAGCGGTACTCGCTGCGCTCGCACCGCTCTTTTGGATTTATTCGCTTGCGGCGGTTTTTATATAAAAACGCACAATTTAAAAAAATAAAAGTAGATGCGTGCTCGCTGCGCTCGCACGCATCTAAGAAAAAAAATTCAATAGAAATCGAAGATTTCTTATTTAAAAACGCAGTTAATACAACACTCGAAAATCCTTAAAATAACAAGTTAAGTTTTAATTCAATAATGAACATAGAACTGATTCTATCAGAATCGGTTCTATGGCTATATCAACTTTGAAGCTTCCAATTTTTTCAATAAGGCTAAATCGAATGCTATCACCGACGTTTTTCTTATCGTTGCGCATGAAATTGATAACCTCTGGAATTTTATCTAAACTTAATGAATACTTTGGATAGAACTTATTGATGTAATCGCGTGCTTCGATGAGTTCTTTTTTAGGAAGTTTTAATAATTGGTGCGAAAGCTCGAGTTCGCACAACATGCCTACGGCAATCGCTTCGCCGTGTGTGAGTGGAGCATCGGTACTAAACGAAAAACTTTCAACAGCATGACCTATGGTGTGTCCAAAATTAAGCGCTTTACGCACATTGCGTTCGAAGGGGTCTTGCTCGACAATAACTTGCTTTACTTTTAACGAGGGCACTATTATTTCTGAAACAACTTGTGGTGTAAGGGTCTCGATGGTTTTTAATGTGTTCCATAAAACTTTATCGTAAATGAATGCGTGTTTTACAATTTCAGCAAAACCACTCAGAAGCTCGCGTGGCGGTAAAGTATTTAAAAATTCTGGGTCGATTAGAACGGCGTGTGGTTGAACAAAAACACCAATGCTGTTTTTCACATCCGAAAAATCGATTGCCAATTTACCACCGATGGAAGCATCTACCTGACTGAGTAAAGTCGTCGGTGCTTGTATAAATCTGATGCCGCGTTTATAAGTGGCAGCGCAAAATCCGCCCATATCGCCGATAACGCCGCCACCTAAATTCATGCAAAGCGCGTTGCGGTCAATATTATTTTCTAACAGTGCTTGCCAAATTATTTGGCAAGTATCTAAAATTTTATGCTGTTCACCCGCAGGAACTTGAATAACTAACGTGTTTTCTGGAAACAATTCCGCACGGGATTGATAAACTTTTTCGTAAACTGTTTCATCGGTAATGATGACCAAGCGTGAAAACTGAGTGGCATTGAGCACTTGTTTGAGGGCAACTTCAAAATTTCCTATTAGAATATTGTATTGCTTTAAAGCGAGCGTTTGTAATTTTTTGTTCGACATTTCTATTTTTTATTGCAACGGATTGAAATCCGTTGTTACAAATTGGTCAGTCCTATGGGCTTTTGCCTTTTGCCCTTTGCAATTTGCCTTTTGCTATTTCACCTCTTCGTAATCGGTAAAATCATTATTGTTTGTTTTTTTGGGTTTAGGGTTTTTCTTATCGTAAAAATGACGATGTTCTACAATTACTTTGGGGCGAAACAAAGTGCGGTATAAAAATAAAATCACTACGATATAAAAAAGATATTTTAATCCCATGGTGTTGCTATAAGAAAACTTTAGTGCCTGCAAAATTACGGCATTATTAATTAAAACGATTAACAGAATCAAAAATTGGGTGTTCGATTACAATAAAAACTGGGAATTATTGAGATGTAGGCTTTAATTTCCTGCTGACTTCGCAGACTTTCGCTGATTTTTTATAGAATCAGCGAAAGTCTGCGAAGTCTGCGGGAAATTGATTAACAATTCAGCTTTAGCTGAATAATTACTAAAAGTGTTAAATTATTCTCGAATTATACTATACATTTAAAAAAACAATCTGGATATTTACGCAATAATTTAATTTATGCTCGACACAACCTTGATTGATACTCAGAAACTATCGCGATTCCAACTCGCCACCATTTTAATCTGTGTTTTAATGAACATGATGGATGGCATTGATGTGATGGTCATTTCATACACAGCGCCCGCTATCGCTAAAGAATGGTCAGTGAGTGCGCAATCGCTCGGAAATGTTCTCAGTGCGGGTTTGGTCGGAATGATGCTCGGCGCACTTTTTTTAGCACCCCGCGCCGATGTAATTGGCAGACGCAAAGTGATTATTATTTCTGGTTTGCTGATGGGAGTGAGCGTTTTTTGCACCAGTTTTGCACCGTCGGTGGAAGTTTTATTATTTCTGCGTGTGCTGAGCGGTATTGGTATTGGTAGTATGATTGCCAGTGTAGGCACTTTAGTTTCAGAATACGCACCTCAAAAAACGAAAGCTTTTTGGGTGAGTTTTATCATGTCAGGTTATCCAATTGGCGCTACGCTTTCTGGTTTTGTGGCGGCATCTATCATTCCTGTACATGGATGGCGATTTATGTTTCAAATGGCGGGTATCGCAACGCTTCTTCCTATTCCAATCATCTTTATTTATTTAGCCGAGTCAATAAGTTTTTTATTGAAAGCTCAACCCGTCAATGCACTCTCCAAGATAAATACTGTTTTAGAACGCATGAATGCGCCGCAGCTTTCAGCATTACCTGCTCCAAGTTTTTCAGATACTGATAAAAAAAAAGTGCCTATCTCGGCTTTGTTTTCTGAAGAATATAAAAAAGCCACTATTTTTTTATGGTTGGCACTTTTCCTTGCTTTCGGAACGATGTATTTCTTGACAACTTGGATTCCGAAATTAGCAACCAATGCAGGTCTTTCTATGTCACTCGCAATTTATGCAGGAACAGTTTTTAATATGGGGGCTTTTTTCGGCATCATTACACAAGGTTATTTATCGAATACTTTTGGTTTGCGCCGCACCGTTTTTGGCATTTTAGTCCTGACGGCGTTATTAATGGTTGTGTTCGGATTTTTCAAAGGTTCGGCTTGGGTTTTAGTTTTATTTGGTCTGATTGGTTTTGGAATCCAAGGCGGTTATGTGGGCATTTATACGATGGCAGCTACGTTGTACCGCACTGAAATTAGGTCTACTGGTGTAGGTTGGGCAACAGGAATGGGCAGAATTGGCTCTATAGTTGGACCCATTTTGGGCGGCTTTTTAATCACTTTAGGATTGACAATGTCGAGTAATTTCATCGTTTTTGCCATTCCAACCATTATCGCAGGTGTTGTTGTGCTTTTAATCAAAAATACGTAACATCAGTTATTTTTATACCTTGCACTATTAAACTATTGTCTGGAATTAATAAATTCTTCCTACTTTTAAACCTGACTGAATTTCAGCATTGAAAAAATATGCAATTACACAAAATCAGCCAGAAAATTTGATGCGTTATTGGTGCTCACATATCATGAAAAAATTCGCGATTCTGATTCCTCTTTTTTTTATTTTGTGCTTTTCATTGAATGCGCAAAATAATCTAACGCCAAGCCAATTTGATAGTTTAAACAAGTTATTAGCATCACCAACATTACCAGATACAACAAGATGCGATGTTCTTTTTAATATAGGTGCTGCAAATCAGTTTGTAGAACCGCACAAGGCGATTCAGTTTATAACAGAAGCATTGACTTTAGCGCGAAAAATTAATAACAAAGGTAGGATTTATGGCAATCTGGTAACACTTGGCTATTTGTTTGCTTCTATTGGAGAATCTGCAAAATCTATTGATATACTTCAAGAAGCACTGCGTTTTGTTGAAGACCTTCACGAAGATACAAGTTTAACTTTGGCTTTTATCGCCAATGGTTATGAAGCGCAAGGCGATATTGCGAATGCCATTAGCTATAATCGGAAATCCTTTCTACAATTTGAAAAAAGGATGGCAGATAAATTAGACGTTGATATGCGTGGCTATGCAGCAGGACCGATGCGTATGGGTCAACTTTTTGAAAAAGCTAACCAGTTAGATTCTGCCATGTACTATGCTCAAATGGCTTTTAAGAGAATTCAAGAAAAAACAACAGGCTGGGAAAGTGCTTATTTTTATTGCCAAATCTGTAATTGTTTGGGTAAAATTCACAGTCGGTTAAATGAGAAAGAGCAAGCTCTTCACTTTTATAGATTAGCATATTCTAAAGCGACTGAAGTAAATTTCCCCTCTAGTATTTCTGATTGTCAATCGTTTTTGTCCGAATTTTACTTTCAAAATAACCAACCCGATTCCGTTATTTTTTACGCAACTCAAGCATACACAGGTGCTAAGCCACTCAAGAATTTTGAGATAATGAAAACCACAGCAACATTGCTACGGCAGGTGTATGAAAAACAAGGAAAATTTGATAAAGCGCTGTTTTATAACGACCTCGCCATAGCCGCACGCGACAGTGTTACGGGTGCTGAAAAAGTGCGTGAGGTACAATCATTAACCTTCAAAGAAGAGCAAAGACAGCAAAAAATTCTGCAAGATGCAGAGGATAAACTAACTAAAAATAAACTGTATGCTTTGTTGGGTTTTATTGCAGGTTTGTTTTTGTTAGCTATTTATCTTTTTAGGAATAATAGACAGAAGCATAAGGTAAATGTCAAATTGCAAAACACATTAGAAGAGCTTAAAACCACGCAAGAACAACTTGTAGAAAAAGAAAAAATTGCCACTGATGCAGCTACACGCCTAAAAGAACTCGATATTGTTAAAACACGGCTATACACCAATATCACCCACGAGTTCAGAACGCCGTTGACTGTGATTTTGGGTGTTACTCAAAACGTTCAGGAAACTTTAGCACGTTCGGGGAACTTTAAAAGTTCCCCGAACGTCAATGTCGATTTGTCAACTATTAAACGAAACGGTCAAAATCTTCTCACGCTCGTCAATCAAATGCTCGATTTAAACAAACTCGAAAGCGGTGCATTGACTTTAAATTATCGGCAAGGAGATATTGTAACTTACATTAAATACCTCGCTGAAAGCTTCCACTCGTTAGCAGAAAACAAAAATTTAGTTATCCAATTTCATTCTGACGAAGAATCATTTGTGATGGATTTCGATGAAACGCGGTTGCAACAAGTGGTGTCGAATTTGCTAACCAATGCGATTAAATTCACGCCTGAGCGTGGGCGGATTGATGTGACGTTAGCTATCAGCTATGGGCAATTAGCTATGAGCCATGAGCCTTCGAGTATACAAGAAAAGCTCACAGCTCATAGCTCACAGCTAATTGCTTTGAAGGTTAAAGACACGGGTATAGGTATTAGCGAATCTGCTTTGCCTCATATTTTTGATCGCTTTTATCAAGCAGATACATCCGCAACGCGACACGGGGAAGGAACAGGTATCGGCTTGGCTTTAACGCAAGAATTGGTAAAATTGATGGATGGAACGATTGATGTTAAAAGTGTTTTGGGTGAAGGAACGGAGTTTACGGTTGAATTGCCTATTCGTAGAGACAACGGCACTGCCTTGTCTCCCATTGACGGAGACAAGGCGGTGCCATTGTCTCAACATTCGTCAAACCTGTTAGGAACTCCGCTACGCTACGCACCTAACAGGTTGAATAACGATGAAATACCAACTATTCTTATAGCCGATGACAATGCAGATGTGCGCATCTATATTACAACCATCCTTGCCTCTGAATACAATCTCATTTTTGCTTCAAATGGACAAGAAGCTGAAGACATGGCTTTTGAACAAACCCCTGATTTGATAATTTCGGATGTAATGATGCCCTTAAAAGATGGGTTTGAAGTGTGTAAAATTTTAAAAAGCGATGAGCGCACGAGCCATATACCCATCATAATGCTGACCGCCAAAGCGGATATGGATAGCAAATTGCAAGGTTTAGGACTCGGTGCTGATGTTTATTTAATGAAACCATTTTATAAAGAAGAATTACTGATTCGCATCAAGAAATTGCTCGAGTTACGGAAACAATTGCAGAAGTATTATTTGTCGGTTGTAGAGACAAGGCATGCCTTGTCTCCGAATGACTTGTCTTCTGAATCGTTATCAGAAACAAACCTCGTAGGTTTAGAAAATCTACGAGGTTTAGATAGCGCCTTTGTTCAAAAAGTAAAAACAACCATAGAAGCCCATTTAAACGATTTTGATTTAGATGTAGAGAAATTAAGTCGCGCAGTTGGTTTAAGCGAATCGCAACTACAACGCAAATTACATGCGCTGACGGGTTTATCTGTTAATCTTTTTATTCGCTATATCCGATTGATAAAAGCCAAAGACTTACTTCTAAACTCACCTTATAGCATTAATGCCATAGCTTATGATTGTGGCTTTAACGACCCGTCTTATTTTGCGCGCATTTTTAAACACGAATTTAGCTTAACGCCGAATGCGTGGCGAGAACAGAATACTTAGTTAATTACGAAATACGAATTACGAATTACGGCAAATCAAAAGCTTAATTCGTAATTCGCATTTCATAATTGACTAAAATGCGCCGATAATCCTATTCATGCGCCTATTGTCCGATGCTTTTTCTGGAATTAGCGCCAGATTTGTACCATATAAACACGCAACAATTAATCATGACATCTACGTTAAATAGAATATTCCTTTATTTCGTTAAAGTGTTCCTATTTTCTTTGGCAGTTTCTCATGCAGCAGCACAGACCATTCATCTCAAAGGCTCGGTGCTCGATGCTAAAAACCAACCTATTGTTGGCGCTTCAGTTGCTATAAAAGGCACAACAATGGGCAGTGTCACAGATGTCGATGGTGTGTTCAATTTTGTTATTCAGGCGCCAGAAAATCTAATACTTGTAATAAGCGCTATTGGACATTTGAAAAAAGAAATGCCCATCGACCCAAAAAACCAAACTGAAAAAACATTTTCCATCCAACTCGACCCCTTCGAGCAAGAACTCGACGAAGTGATTGTAACGGGTGTTTTCGATAGCAGAAAACGCATTGAATCATCGATTGCTATTACTACACTCGATAGCAAAACAATTGATCGCATTGTACCCAACAGCGCCGTTGAGTTGTTGCGCCAAGTGCCAGGTGTGTTTACCAATACGTCACGGGGCGAGATATATAACGATGTGACGACCAGAGGTATGATTTTAGGCGGCGGGTTTTATTATGTTTCAATGCAAGAAGATGGTCTGCCGATTGTTCCGACTGCAGGACAGTACAATCCAGACGTTTTTTTGCGTGCTGATGTTAGTATCAGTCGATTGGAAGCAGTACGCGGTGGTACAGCGTCTGTTTTAGGAGTGAATGCGCCCGGTGGCATTTTTAACTACATCACAAAAACGGGAACATCACAATTCGAAGGTGAATTTCGCACGCGATTTGGTCTGGAAGGAAACGGTAAAAATCCGTATTATCGCGCTGAAGCCAGTTTTAGCGGACCTTTAATTAAAAACGATAGCACATTGACGTATTTCATCGGTGGACATTATCGTCAAGCAGATGGCGCAAAATATCCAGGTTATCCGCTCAGTCGCGGCGGACAAATTAAAGCGAACTTGAAAAAGAGTTACGCAAACGGCTATTTTCAGTTCAATTTAAAATACTTGAAGGATCGCACAGTACAGTTCGAATACACCCCGACGGTTAATTTCGATTCACCTACACCCGCAGGAAATTTTACTAATTCGAGTTCGGTTTTAAATCCAGTGGTGGCAGTCAATTATCCCGCTTCTGTTTTAGGCTTAGCGGCTATTTCTTACGATTCGAGAAACTTGAATCTTTACACAGATTTTTCACCTGGATTTAATTGGGAGCATCGTTTTGGCAATGGTTGGAAAATTCAGAATGCTTTTCGCTATTCCGATAAATCGCTGTTGAGTAACTCTTCTTTCATTGTTTATCCGTTTGCAGTCGATAATTTCTTGTTCTATGCCATCAATGGTTTACTGGGAAAAGTGGGGACTTACAATTTTTATAATCCCAAAACCAAGCAGAGGTATGGATCAGTGACGCAAGCGTTCGATTTTAGCAATCCCGATTTCCCATTTAAATTTAGTTCGAATTTAAACCTGCCAGGAGGTGCGGTTCAACCAAATTCTGTTTTCTACAATCCTATTTCGTACGAAAACGGTAGCATGAAAGACATCGTCAATCAGTTCAGCATCAAAAAGCAGTTTGAAAAAATGGGATTCACGGCGGGTGTATTTCATTCAACATCTTTTTTTGATTATTATTTAACACCACCTGCTGCGGTTGGTTATGGCACTATTGAAGATAAACCGCAGCTTGTTGGCATCGACTATATTCCATCCGATGTGCCTAATCCGAAAACCTATCATTACACCGACCCAAATGGTGTTTCAAGTTATGGCGATGGGGGGTTATATTATACAAATGCAACTGTAAATCAAACCGCTTTTTTCTTTGGTGATAATTGGGATATTAACAACCATATCAATATAGATTGGGGATTTCGATATGAAAATTTCAGGTTAAAAGCCTTCAAACGGAGACCCGTTGGATTAAATACGAGCTTGGGGGGTGTAGATGGCGACTCTACAACTTTGTACGACAATAATTCTTACATTTTAAGCGACCCCATAAATTACGAAGCACAATCGAGTAATTTCGGATTTTCAGGTGGCATAAACTACAAAATTCACAGTGGACTTTCGTTCTATGCGCGTTATTCGCAAGGTAGTAAAGCGCCAGAGTTTAATTTTTATGATGAAACAACCGGTATTTATAACGTCGAAAGTGAAAAAACGATACAAATAGAATTGGGCGTAAAAATAGTAAGCGGTAGAAACAACTTGTTTATAACGCCATTTTACAGCGCTTTAGATAAAGTGCCCAATTATCAAAGAGGGCAAAATGCAGGTTTGCCTGCTACTTTCTATCCAACGCCAAAACTATATAATAAAACACACGCCATTGGTGTTGAAATAGAAGGAAACTACGCCTTTAACGAAAACTGGAGCATCAGGGCAAGTGCCGTGTTTCAGCAATTTACAGCGGATAAATATCAGTTTTGGGATACAAGAGATGTTGGTCCTGCTGACGATACTTTAATTGATCGTTCAGGAAAAAAAATAAGCACTGCTACACCACCAGTTATTTTTAATATCACTCCTAATTTCACGCATAATCGGTTTTTTGCCAATATCAATTGGTATTATATGGATAAAAGAGCTGCCAACACCAGTGAAACATTTTATCTTCCTGCATTCAGTCAGTTCGATCTGAATATGGGATACAAGTTTTCAAAAAAAATTCTGTTGCAAGCGAGTATCAATAATTTATTGAATACATTTGGCATTATGAATTGGACAGCACCCACGCCGAGTGGTTTACCATTCGACACTTTTGATATCGAGTCGTTCACGCCCGAAAAGCGCGCCGCTAATCCGAAGGCAGTTTATTTTACAAGTGCCATTCAACCGCGCTCGTTTTTTGTATCTTGTGCTTTTAAACTTTGATATGGAAAAACGCATTATTCTGCTCTCTTTATTTTTTATTTTGTGCTTTTCTTTGAATGCACAAAATACGATATCCGCCAGCCAATTAGATAGCCTAGACAAACTATTGAAAAAGCCAACATTAGCAGATACTACAAAATGCGATGTTCTTTTTCAAATAGGAGCCGCCAACCAGTTTGTTGAGCCGTTCAAGGCAGTTCATTTTCTGTCAGAAGCATTGGCTTTATCGCGAAAAATAAAGGACAAAAAGAGAGTTTTGGGTAATTTACTAACACTTGGCTATTTGTTTGCATCCATTGGAGAATCCGCTAAATCAATAGATATGCTTCAGGAATCACTTCATTATATTGAAGATCTTCATGAAGATACAAGTTTAGCATTGGCTTTTATTGCAAATGGCTATGAAGCTCAGGGCGATTTAACTAACGCTATCAATTATTCGCGCATAGCATATTTACAGTTTGAAAAAAGAAGGAACGATAAATTAGAGATAGATGAACGCGGTTATCCTGCAGGACCGATGCGCTTGGGGCAACTTTTCGAAAAAGCCAATCAGTTAGACTCTGCCTTGCATTATGCTGAAATAGCGTACAATAGAATTCAAGAAAAACCAATAGATAGAGAGAGCGCTTACTTTTATTGTCAAATCTGTAATTCATTGGGTAGAATTCACGGTCGGTTAAATGAAAATCAAAAAGCGCTTCAATTTTATAGATTAGCGTATTCAAAAGCTATTGAAGTCAATTTTACAGCGAGCATATCTGAGTCTCAATCAGATTTAGCCCGATTTTATTATAAAAATAACCAACTTGATTCTGTCATATTTTACGCTACCAGAGCTTATGAAGGTGCTAAACAACTCAAAAATTTTGAAATAATGAAAAATAGCACAGTATTGCTCCGAACTGTATATGAAAAAAAAGGCAGATTTGATAAGGCTTTGTACTATAACGATCTTTCAATTGCTGCCAAAGACAGTGTTTACGGTGTAGAAAAAGTGAGAGAAGTTCAGAATTTGACGCACAGAGAAGAACGCCGACAAGAATTAAAAAAACAACAAGCCGCTGCGGAAGACTTAGCTTACAAAAATAAAATCAGATTATACTCCTTAATTGCCCTTTTGAGTGGTGTGGCTTTAATAGCCGTTATACTTTTTAGAAATAACAAACAAAAACATAAAGCCAATCTTGTTTTACATCAACAAAAAGAAGAAATAGACACGCAGCGCGACAAAGCAGAAAAAACATTGATTGAGCTAAGAGCTACACAAAACCAACTCATTCAATCCGAAAAACTTGCGAGTTTAGGCGAACTCACGGCAGGCATTGCACACGAAATTCAAAATCCACTCAACTTTGTCAATAATTTTGCTGAATTGAGCTTGGGCTTAGGAAAAGAATTAAAAGGTGAAATAGATAAATTAGAAATCCCAGAGAATGACAAAGATTATATTGGCGAAATTTTACACGATTTAAACAGCAACCAAGAAAAAATAAACCACCACGGCAAACGCGCAGCAAGCATCGTCACAGGTATGATTGAACATTCCAAACCCAATACAGGCATAAGAGAATTAACCGACATTAATAAACTCTGCGACGAATATAGTCGATTGTCGTTTAATAGTTTGAAAACAAAAAATCCTAATTTTAACGTTGAAATGATTGCGCATTTTGATGAATCGCTACCAAAAATAGAAATCGTTCCGCAAGATATAGGTCGCGTAATTGTGAATTTGATTAATAACGCGTTTTATGCTGTAAATGAGCGTAACCGTACAGACGCGTTGCACGCGTCTCCTTACAAACCCACCATCACCGTACAAACATTGCAAAGTATATCTCACATCGAAATTCGTATAAGAGATAATGGAACAGGTATGTCTGACGCCGTGAAAGCAAAAATATTTCAACCTTTTTTCACTACCAAACCAACGGGACAAGGTACGGGTTTGGGTTTATCGCTCGCGTATGATATTATTACGAAAGGACACGGTGGCACGTTAAAGGTGGAAAGTGAAGAAGGTGTAGGGACGGAGTTTGTGATTTCAATTTCTCAATAGACTTTTTAGGAACTTAACGAAAAATGCTTACCCATTGCTGCATTCCGCGTTTTTTTTGCCCAGTAAAAGTCCAAGTTGAATGTTCGAAGTCCTATAGTAAATCACGCCCTTCAACTAAACCCTGCTTAGTTGGAGCATGAAAAACAACAATGCCACCAAGTATAGATGCGTCTTCAATTTTTGGCTCGCCCAACAATACCCATTCTTCAGGATAGGCTTTGCGAATTTCATCCATAGTAAGGAACGTATTCATTTTCTTGCTTTTGATATTTTAATACGATACAAAATTAAAGATATTTTGATTAGTAAACAAAAAATTTCAAAACAAAAGCCTAATTGGGTCACCCATATAAAAATCCCTAGTAAATTCGAAAACTTACGAGGGATTTTTATTTTATTTGAAAAGCAAACATAGTGTATCTCTATTGTTCCACTTTCGAACCTTTCGTATCTACACTCGATCCAAAAACAGCCGAATTATATTCGCGATTCATACGCGCAATATTACTGATACTGATTTCTTTCGGACATTCGGCTTCGCAAGCACCCACGTTCGAGCACATACCAAAACCTTCTAAATCCATTTGTTTCACCATGGCTTCAACGCGACGCGATGCTTCGGGTTTGCCTTGTGGCAACAAAGCCAAATGCGATACTTTTGCAGAAGTGAATAACATAGCTGAGCCATTCGGGCAAGCAGCTACACATGCACCACAACCGATGCAAGTTGCTGCATCGAAAGCCTTTGATGCTAAATCTTTTTCAATCGGAATCGCATTACCATCTTGCGCCTGACCTGTCGATACCGAAACATAACCACCCGATTGAATGATTCTATCGAACGCAGAGCGATCGACGACCAAATCTTTCATCACTGGAAATGCACGTGCGCGGAATGGCTCTATGTAAATAGTATCGCCATCTTTGAAATTGCGCATGTGCAATTGGCACGTCGTTGTGCCTTGCATCGGTCCGTGCGGCTGTCCATTAATGACCAAACTGCACGTGCCACAAATACCTTCGCGACAATCGTGTTCGAAAGCCACAGGCTCTTCTTTTTTATGCACCAAACTTTCGTTCAATACATCGAGCATTTCCAAGAAAGACATGTGGTCATCCACACCGTCCATATTATAATCAACTACACGCCCTGCTGTGTTCGCATCTTTTTGGCGCCAGATTTTTAATTTTAATTTCATGTTTAATTAGTTGACAGTTGACAGTTGATAGTTGACAGTTAAGAGTGTAAAAACTTTCAACTGTCAACTATCAACTGTCAACTAAATTAAGCGTAACTTCTTGTTGTTAATTTAACATTTTCAAACACCAACGGCTCTTTATTCAAAATCGGTGTTGACGGGTCGCCACCAAATTGCCAAGCAGCTACATACGCAAATTTATCGTCATCACGCATCGCTTCGCCATCAGGTGTTTGGTGTTCTTCTCTGAAGTGACCGCCACAAGATTCATCGCGATTCAATGCATCGAGACACATCAATTCTCCAAGTTCGATAAAATCTGCTACGCGCATCGCTTTTTCCAATTCTGGATTGTATTCGAATTGCGTACCTGGAACGAATAAATCGCTATAAAACTCCTTACGCAGAGCTCGAATACTTTCAATCGCTCCTTTCAAGCCCGCTTCTGTGCGCGCCATGCCGCAATGTTCCCACATAATTTTACCCAAACGACGGTGAAAACTTTCAGCCGATTGGTTGCCTTTGATGGCGAAAAATTTATCGATACGCGCTTGCGATTCGCTTAATGCAGCATCAAACTCTGGTGTTTCTGTCGAAATTTTGCCTGTGCGAATATCTTTTGAAAGCGTTGCGCCAATGGTATAAGGCAACACGAAATAACCATCCGCTAAACCTTGCATGAGTGCTGATGCACCCAAACGGTTCGCGCCGTGATCGCTGAAATTAGCTTCTCCTGCTGCAAATAAATTTGGAACAGAAGTTTGTAGTTCGTAATCGACCCACAAACCACCCATAGTATAGTGTACGGCAGGATAGATACGCATCGGTTGTTTGTAAGGATTTTCATCCGTAATTTTCTGATACATATCGAACAAGTTGCCGTAACGCTCACGCACTTTATCTTCGCCTAATTTATTAATAGCTGCTGAAAAATCTAAATACACCGCTAATCCCGATTTACCCACGCCGCGACCATCATCGCAAGCATTTTTGGCAGCGCGGCTCGCAACGTCGCGCGGCACTAAATTACCAAAAGCAGGATAAACGCGTTCGAGATAATAATCGCGGTCTTCTTCTTTTATATCGTTCGGGTGTTTTGCAACATCTGCTTTGTTTTTTGGCACCCAAACCCGACCATCATTGCGCAGTGATTCAGACATCAAAGTCAATTTTGATTGATATTCGCCTGAAACGGGAATGCAGGTTGGGTGAATTTGCGTGAAACATGGATTACCAAAATACGCGCCGCGACGGTGCGCGCGCCAAGCGGCAGTCACATTGCACATCATCGCGTTGGTAGAAAGATAGAAAACGTTGCCGTATCCGCCCGTTGCTAAAACAACGGCGTGTGCAGAAAATTTTTCGAGCTTACCTGATACCAAATTGCGCGCAATAATGCCTCGCGCTTTGCCATCTACTTTCACCAAATCAATCATTTCGTGCCGATTGTACATGGTGCATGAGCCTACTTTGATTTGGCGACTCAACGATTGATAAGCACCAATCAATAATTGTTGACCCGTTTGACCACGCGCATAAAACGTGCGCGATACTTGCACACCACCAAACGAACGATTATCGAGCAAACCCGAATATTCGCGTGCAAAAGGCACACCTTGAGCAACGCATTGATCAATAATATCTGTCGAAACTTCTGCCAAACGGTGAACGTTCGATTCACGTGCGCGATAATCTCCTCCCTTGATCGTATCATAAAACAAGCGATGCACTGAGTCACCATCGTTGCGATAATTTTTAGCAGCGTTGATGCCGCCTTGCGCTGCAATAGAGTGTGCGCGACGAGGGGAATCGTGAAAAGTAAAAACTTTAACGTTATAACCTAATTCGCTCAGCGACGCTGCTGCCGATGCACCGGCTAATCCTGTGCCGACAACAATGACATCGAGGCGCATTTTATTCGCAGGCGAAACTAAAGCCACATGGCTTTTGTATCCCTCCCATTTATTTTCAATGACCCCTTCAGGCGAATTCGACTTTAAGGGCTCGTCGCTCTGTTGTATTGTGATGCCATGTACATCTATATTTTTCAGTGCCATATTTAGTTGATAGTTGATAGTTATTAGATGTCAGGAATCAGGTTTCAGAAATCAGGTGTAAGCTTTTCTCGTAGACTGACACCTGATTCCTGACAGCTGACTCCTAATTCAAGTACATATAAATCGGAATCAATGCGAATAATCCTGGAACAACAATCGAGTAAAATTTACCCAAACCTTGAATGAAAGGCGTGTATTTAGGGTGATTGATGCCCAATGTTTGAAAAGCTGATTGAAACCCATGCCATAAGTGAAAAGCCAAAACAATTTGACCAACCACATAAGCTAAAACAATAAGCGGATTATGAAAAGCTGTTGAAACGCGCGCGTATAAATCGTCGATGCCGACACCATTATTATAACTGGCGTACGTTTTTAAATCGAGTTGATGCAATTTTACTTTTGCCCAAAAATCGCCCATGTGAATAAACAAAAAAGCTAAAATAAGCGTACCGAGCAATGCCATTTGTCGCGATGACCAAGTGGTATGTGGCGAAGCCGTTTTAGCCACGTAAGTAGTGCCTTTCGCTTTTCTGTTCGCACTCCATAACATTAATCCTTGCACAGCATGCAGAACTATGAAAAAATACAAACCATAAGCAATAATTTCAACAGGTGGGAAATGCACTAAGAAGTTCGCGTATTTATTGAACGATTCACCGCCATCATTCACCAAAAGTTGTAAATTACCCAGCAAATGAACTACTAAAAAAAGAATTAAAAACAAACCTGTTAAACTCATCGTCATTTTACGACCGATGGATGATGTCAGGTAATGTGTCAACCATTTCATAAGAAAAAAATTTGAAAAAGGTTTTTCGAATATAATACGGCAAAAGTAATAAACCTTCCGTATTAAAACATTGCAAATTTAAATAATTCAGTAATAAATACGGAATGTATTTAAATAAAAAACCTATTTAGAATTTGTTTAAATAAAAATTGAATTAATATTTCACTCCCATATCGCAACCTAATTTAGCCAATAGCCATTTGCCTTTTTCTTTTTTCATATCGAAATTAAAGCTGTTGGTTTCGCCAGGCATGCTGCCTTTTAAAGTGAGCGTAGATTGCGCGCGATCGCCATTGATTACAGAACTCACAACGCCCGTATTGTACGGTGCAATATAATCTTGCGCACACAAAAAACGATCTGCTTCTAATCCTGAATTGGGTTCGTTGCTCGGTTCAGTTTGCCAAAGCTTGGCGCACGCGTGAAAAAATTTGGTTTCGTTGTTAATTAATTCATCGCTCACTAAGCCCGATTTTTTTATTTCGGCTAAATAGAGCTGTAATTGCTTTTCGTCTAAAGTGGTGTGCGCGCCTTTATTGTTCGTAAAATTGATAGCACCGAGACGTTGAGAATTGGCATCGTACCAAGTATAAAACCCTTTAAGCGATTCGGAAATTGCTGAACTATCGGAAGCGGTTGAAACGCCTGCTTTGACTGCATCTGTTTTATTGGCAGAATTATTTTGACAAGAAGCCAACAGCATGATTGCACATAGTACAGATAAAATAGACGACTTAATTTGCATTAAAGAATTTTTGTTAAAAGTGATTTGAAACTTTTTATTTTATCTTGCCTTGATAAAGCAACGTCTTTTTAGAATCTTCGAGAGAGTAAGTATCCTTATTTAGTATCAGTGTATAAGCGTCGTTTTTCCAAATATTAGAATCATCTTTTCCTACGCGAGTTAAAATAGGCGGTTTTTTTTCGCCCACTAAAAACAATTCTGCTTGTGCTTTGTCTATGTCCGATTTAAAAACGGCATAACCAGCAAATGTTTTATCTAAATTAGCAGCTACGGCATTGAGTCGAATACCCGATTCAAAAATTCGAATACACTCATTTTTTACAACCGACCATTGATAACCCGCAGAAGCAATACAACGATGCCTATCTCTATCGCCGCCCACATTAGGAGCTTCAATCGTTGGCGCGGTTTCTGTTTTTACAGCTTGCTGTGCTTCTTTTTTAACCACAGTTTGTGTGCATGAACAAAAGCATATAGCTATTGAAATAAGTAATACATTTTTTGACATGATAATTATTTAAAAGATTTTAGTGATTTTAAAGCATAAAGATAAAGCAAAAATACAAGTAATTTTATTGAGGTTTCACTATGAGGTTAAATTTTGGGCTTAATCTAAAATCAGAAAGCCATCAAAGCAGTTGTGCTTTTTCAGCTGTTATGAAAATAATCAAAGAATAGTTCGCCAAACTTGATGATTTGAAATAGGATGATTTGCGTTTTTCAAAAATATTTTTTTAAAATCGCTCAAGTTAAATGTAACATACGGAATTACGTTAGATTTTTCAATTGTGTAATTATTGGTAACACTTTAGCTTTTCAATTTCATTTTTTTTAAATAAATTTGTACACGCGTTCGTTTCTTTAGAAGCATTGACAAATACAAGTGAAGAAAAAAACTTACAATAACTTCAAGCTTTTACAATTTAATTTTAGACAATGAATATAGAAATAATAAATCAAAATCTCAATTTAGATATCTTTGGTTATTCAGGAACGGCTCTGAATAAAGATTATGCTGGAACAGCTTTTAAGTTGATGGACAAAATGTGGCAGACGATTAAGTCGGAGGGCCTGAAGCATAAAGGATTGAATATTTGGGTTTATGAACCCAATGAAAAAGTATTTGCGGGCGTTGAATTGGAAGAAATCCTAAAAAACAAAACGGACTTAGAGCAAAAAAATATCGCTTTAAAAAAATACGCCTCCTTCAAACACATTGGGCCTTATAGCCTCATAAAGCAAGTGGGACAAAATATGACAAACGAATTAAAGAGCAGAGGGTTTGAAACCGCATTGCCTTACATTGAAATTTATGGGCATTGGACAAACGATGAAACCAAATTGGAAACGGAACTTTTGATGAGTTTAAAATAGTCAAAGAAGAGATTCGCTAAACTAAAAAATTTGCTGCTTTGAAATATTTTGACGAAATTTGTGCTTTGAAATAATCTTCACGCAGAGTCGGAAAGGAATCGCAGAGGTTGCAGGGGAAATGGTAACACCTAAGTAATTACAGAATTAAATACTGAAACACTGTTTTAAAACACATACTTATGAATAATGCTATTCGGATTTTTGAAGAAAAAAAAAGTGAGAACCCTTTGGGATGAAGAACAAGAAAAATGGTATTTGGCTATTGTGGATGTAATAGCTGCATTAACTGATAGCCCCAATCCGCAAGTGTACTGGAGAGTAATGAAAAAACGGTTAAAGGATGAAGGTAATGAAACCGTTACAAATTGTAACGGTTTGAAAATGTTGGCACCTTTAAAAATAAATAGGCTCAATTTTACAAAAGTGATTAATTTTGCTTGAAAGTATTTAACAATGAATTGGCAAGACTATATTATCTCAGATAATATAGTTTTACAGGGCAAACCAACCATTAAAGGTACGAGAATTTCAGTTGAACTCATTCTTGAGTTGTTATCATCTGGTTGGACTGAAAAACAGATTCTTGAATCATACTCAACTATTTCTGCTGAATCGCTGAGAGCTGTTTTTTGTTTTAAGTAATCATCTTTTTTAGAAGAAATTATTAAAAGGAGGATTGAGTTTTATTAAATTTTGATAGATTTCAATTTAGAAAACTGTAAATTTGTTTAAAAATTTAAGTGATGGGCAAAATGAAAGTAATAGACGATAATAACTTAACTTTAGATGCAGAAGTTTTAATTGACACAATTGAAAATAAAAAGGGGTTAATACTTAAATCCAGAGGAGGCACAAAAAACTCAAACTCTGCAAGAAATAACGATTATTTTATTGCCTTAGATATAATACTCCAGAGGCTTAAAAATAAAAAGATTAATATTATTGAATGCTATATCGACTCAACCGAATCACGAAATTTTTTGCCGAAATTTGAAGAAAGACAGTTAGTAATTGATAATTATGCAAAAATTAGAATACAAGAATACGATCCAGCTGAATTAAGAAAATTGATTTGCAAATCCTTATCTGAAAAAAAACAAGACCCAAATAAAAAAGGGGGGAATTTTACAAAAAGACTTTTTATTACAACAAATGAGACGGATCTTGATTGGATTGGAGTAATACAAAATAAAAAGGAGAAATTTAATGACGATTTTACTGAGGTAGTAATCAATAATGAGTTTGACTCAAATGATATAATTGAAGAAAATGAAAAGGCATTACGTGAAATTACTTTACGCCGTGGTCAGAAAGATTTCAGAGAAAAATTATTAAAAATTTACAATAATAAATGTGCAGTAACTATGACTTCAGTAATACAAGTCTTGCAAGCTGCTCACATAATTCCATACAAAGGTGTTTTAACCAATCATTTGACAAACGGGATTATACTGCGTTCAGATATTCATGATTTATTTGACCTGAATCTTATTGGCATTGACACTAATTATAAGATTGTTGTAAGCTCTTTATTGAAAGAAACCGAATATGAATCATTTAATGGATTAAAAATACAACTTCCGTCAAACATAAAACTTTATCCCAGTATTGAAGCTTTAAAAACAAGACCGTTACCTTTTCGAAATTAACGCATTAATATGTTTGATAGTTATTTTAAGCCCAATTTTTACGAATCAATTTGTGTATTTTTAAACAAAACTCCTAACTTTGCCGCGATAATTAAATTTTCTCACACCTTAAAATCTAATTATTAATTCCCAAAAAATGAGCAAAAAATCTATAGAGTCGTGTTTTTAGTTTTTTATTATTTTTATGTACTCCTTGAACTTTAATGATAGTTGGCAAATAAAAATTATGAAAAACTAAAAAATCAGCGTTCAAAATGGTATTGGTTTAGAGTTTTAAAAGCTGAACAAACAAAAGAAAATTATCTGAAAGAAGTTAGAGGGTGGAGCATTTTTGCGATTTCAATTGCGATCATATCAATTATAATGATGACTATAAGATAAACATAACACCAGAGAAATAATATCGTCTCTCCGATGAGAAAAAAACACCCTTGATTTCAGAAAATAAATTAAATTTGCATTATGAATGCTACAATTTCAATATCGTCAATTTTTCCAAAATATTTATTTTGGGATATGGATTATGAAAATTTGGACTTCCAGCAAGACAAAGATGTAATAATTCCAAGGGCATTGTATATGACAAACAAAAGTAGTTTTGAAAATGATATTCAAAAGCTAGAAAATATCTATACGGCTTCACAAATAGTTTTTCAACTAAAAAATACAAAGGAATTGATTAGCAATGAAGTTTGTGAATTAGTGGCTTTGAGATATTCAATCCCTTTATTTCACAGATCTTCCATTTAGACCATCTCACTCAAATGACAGAATTGACTTAATAGCGTCAAGTAAAAGTTGGACATCTGCAAAATTAAGTTGGAAAAGAAAAGTGAGAGAATTAATGATGAAAAAAGGAATTCCGCTTCAAAGTATTAAGCCAATTAATTAAAATGTATGGATACAATAACACACCGCCGCGCCTGCAATTTATGCGAAGCCATTTGCGGATTAGAAATTGAGACACAAGGTAATACGGTTGTTTCAATTCGCGGCGATAAAAACGACCCGCTGAGTAAAGGTTATTTGTGTCCGAAAGCATTTGCGCTGAAAGATATTTACGAAGATCCTGACCGATTGCGCGCACCGATGAAACGCGTGGGTGATACGTGGCAAAAGATTTCTTGGGAGCAAGCGTTTGCTGAAATTGGCGAAAAATTCCATTCTGTTCGCGCCAAATATGGTAACGATGCTTTGGGGATTTATCACGGCAATCCTTCAGTGCATAATGTTGGGACAATTCTCAATTCAGGCACGTTAGTGCGCTCACTGAAAACAAAAAATGCGTTTTCTGCTACGAGTGCCGACCAATTGCCGCATCATTTTGTGGGTTGGCTCATGCTCGGGCATCCGTTTTTATTGCCTGTGCCCGATATTATGCGCACGCACTACATGTTGGTTTTAGGTGGCAATCCAATTGCGTCGAATGGTTCGATGATGACAGCACCGAATGTTTCAGAGCATTTGGATAATATTAAAAAACGCGGCGGCAAAGTGGTTGTCGTTGATCCGCGTAAATCTGAAACAGCAGAGCGCGCATCAGAGCATATTTTCGTAAAACCTGGTACAGATGTTTTCTTTTTGCTTGGCATTGTTCATACGCTGTTCGCAGAAAATTTGGTCAATTTGGGCAAATTATCAACCTTCACCGAAGGTATAAAAACTTTAGAAAACGTAGTACAAACCTACACACCCTCATTTGTTGAGCGCATCACGGGCATCAGTTCAGAAACTATAACACGTATTACGCGCGAATTTGCTTCGGCTGAATCGGCAGTGTGTTATGGTAGAATGGGCGTTTCGGTGCAAAAATTTGGTGGTGTTTGTCAGTGGTTAGTGTGGGCAATTAATATTCTCACAGGTAATTTCGATTCGGTTGGTGGCGCGATGTTTCCAACACCTGCGTTCGATTTATTAGCGAATGCCAAACCCAAAAATATTTTTAAACGGTGGCACAGTCGCGTTCGCGGATTACCTGAATTTATGGGTGAATTACCGGTTTCCGTGATGGCAGAAGAAATGCTGACTGAAGGCGAGGGTAAAATTCGCGCGTTCATTACCAATTGTGGAAATCCCGTTCTTTCTACACCAAACGGAACACAACTCGAACAAGGTTTGGAAAGTTTGGATGTGATGGTGAGTATCGACATTTACTTAAACGAGACTTCGCGACACGCACATTATATTTTACCACCTGTCACGGGTTTGCAAGTTTCGCATTACGATATTAATTTCAACGCGCTTTCCGTATATAACACAGCTAAATATTCGCCTGTTACATTTGAAAAAAGCGATGAAGAGCGATACGATTGGGAAATTATGCAAACATTGGCGCACGTAATTTCTGGTGATGTAAAGACGCAAAATGTTGCGTCTCTACAAAAGCCAGAAATCACAATTGATTATATGTTGCAGAATGGTCCGTATAAACTATCGTTGCAACAACTCAAAGAAAAACCTGAAGGAATTGATCTGGGGTTTTTACAACCACAGCTTCCAGAACGCATTATCCATACAGATAAAAAAATACAAATCGCCCCTGAACTTTTAGTTGCCGATATGTCGCGCGTGGCACGTGAAGCTTTGCGGCTAATTGTCCAATCCCAAAAATCAGACGCCTTCACACTCATTGGTCGCCGTAGTCTGCGCTCTAATAATTCTTGGATGCACAATTCGGAAAAATTAATGAAGGGTAGAAATCGCTGCACTGCTTTAATGAACGAAAACGATGCCTCTGCACTGGGTTTGCAAAACAATGAAATGGTTCGCGTTCATTCGCGCGTGGGTTCGGTCGAAATTCCTGTCGAAATTACGAATGATATGTTGCGCGGTGTGATTAGTATTCCACACGGGTTTGGTCATAACCGACCGAATACAAATTGGAAAGTAGCCCAACAACACGCAGGTGTGAGCGCGAATGACCTCACAGATGATACCGTAATTGATGAATTAACAGGTAATGCGGCATTTAGTAATGTGTCAGTAAGGGTTCAAAAATTGACTATCTAATCTTCGAACTTTCATCATGATTTGTAAAGTCAGCCAATTTATCCTATTTTTGTATTGTTAATTTTGGAGATTACCGATACATTCAAAAATTATGGTGAGGACAGCTGATTTCAGCACAAACTATGTGAACGAATATAATTTAGTTGAAGCCCTGTCCAAATCATTCACAGAGGTATATAATTTCACGTCGGTGCGCAGTCTCGAGATGGCTTTAGATGAGCGCTTTTGGTTGTTTAAATCGGAAGTGCGCGAACAACTATTGAAAAGGAACAAACCCCACAAACGCGCATATCTGGATGAATTGGTTTCCGAATTCGAGAAAGTCGAAAACGATTTTACCGAAAACTTACCGAGCGCTTTAAACAATCCTTCTGAATTACAAAAACTGCAACTTTCGTTCTTAAAACTTTCACTCGCCTATTTAACAGAGCAACGCGAGCGATATATCACCAAAAATGTATTGCCTGACACGCCTGTTAACGGACTTGAAGCAGATTGGTCGATTACGAGTTTTGGTTTTTTAGACCAAAAATTTGATGCTCAAATCTTGCGCGATTTTTACACGGCTGCCCAAGAAGAACTCCATTGTTTTGATACCGTGCTGACTTCGTGCGATGTATTTGTTTATGTATTAACGCACCCAAATCTTGTAGAACTTTCGCGCGATTTTGCTATTCATTTTGTGTGCGATTCAGTGTGTGCGGCACATTGCTTGCGTGCTCTAAAATTGTGGTTTAGCAATTTGAGTTACATCAACATCGAGCGCTCTCGCCGATTTTATACTGCGAGTGAAGCACCGTTCAATGCCAATTACATCAGTAAATTATTGGCTAAAGATTTTAAAAAGCGCTCTCATTTAGAAAATATTGTTGCAGGGCTGGGATGAAGAGTAGTTGCAAATTTATTTCCTCGCAAACGCCATAAAATCCTCCACACTCAAAGTATTCAAACATTCCGAAATTTGCAGCGCACCTTTGCGCGCCACGTTAACACCGTATCGAATATCGTTAATGCCTGCAACACTGTGTGCATCAGGATTAATGGCAACGCGAACACCTTTTTCGCGCGCGTAATAAATCCATGTCCAATCTAAATCGAGGCGATACGGATTGGCATTGAGTTCAATCGCAACCTTGTTTGCGGCGCAAGCGTCAATCACTTTTTTGTGATTGATGGGATAACCTGCCCGCGAAAGCAATAATCTTCCCGTCGGATGACCTAAAATAGTAGTGTATTTGTTTTCAATGGCGGCAATCAATCGCAAAGTCGCTTTTTCTTCGTTCATTTTTAAAACGGTGTGAACTGAAGCAATCACAAGATCAAAACCTGCTAGGATTTCGTTGGGATAATCTAAATTGCCATCGTAGAGTATATCCGACTCAATGCTTTTTAAAATTCTGAAATTAAACAATTCGGCATTGAGCGCATCAATTTCTGCCCATTGTTGCAGCACGCGGTCTTCTTTTAATCCATTGGCGTAAAAAGCTGCTTGCGAGTGATCGCTAATGCCGATATACTGATAGCCCAAATGTTGCGCTGCGTGTGCCATTTCAGCGAGCGTGTTCACACCATCCGAATAGGTTGTGTGTGTGTGAATCACCCCTTTAATACTTCCAACCGTAACAAGATTGGCGTTTTCTTTTTCAGTGAAATGCGTTTCCGCATTTTCGCGAAGCTCTGGTTCTAAATATGTTTTCTTCAAGAAAGTAAACACATCGCGCTCAGTCTCGAATTTTTGTTTTGTGCTACTTTCTAATGTTGAAATGGCATCGGCAATGAAAGCTTCTGTTCCTGTGTGTAAATAAATATTCTTTGCTAAATCTTCTGTGGTGGTTTTGAAAATATGGAGCGGTAAAAAATTTTCAACGCGTAAAACAATATGGTCGCTTTTTATAACCTCCGACGTTGCGCTTAAATGTTTGGCCAATTTATCAACATCAAATTTTCCTACAATTACTAATTCGATAGCGCGAACGGTTGGTAATTTGCGCCGCATTTCACCAATCACTTCTATTTGCGCATCGGGCAGAAAAGATTTTATTTTGGCTATCACTTCCTCCGTTTCTTTTTCTGCATTCGACCACAATTGTGAATCGGCATTGCGCAAATAGTATTGAATATTTTTTATGAGTTCGTCTTGCGTTTTTTGACCAAAACCTCGAATTTCAATGAGGCGGTTTTCATTGCACGCATAGAGTAATTCACCAAGCGTTTCAACACCGAGTTCCTTCCAAACCGTTAACACTTTTTTCGGGCCAAAACCCGAAATATTGAGCATTTCAATCACACCAGACGGTGTAATGTCTGTATATTTTTTATACGTTTGTAACTCACCCGTTTTGAGCAGTTCTTCGATTTTATCGCCAATCGCTTTACCCACACCTTTCAGTGCATCCATTTCAGAACGCAGCATGGCAGAAAGCGGTTTATCGAGTTTGCGCAAAACAATATACGCATTCTGGTACGAACGAATCTTGAAGATGTTTTCGCCGTGCAATTCCATGATAGACGCTAAGTCGTCGAGTGCTTTTGCTATTTGTTTATTTGTCATGAATCTTTTTGTTCTAACTAATTTGAGGGCGACCGCAAGGGTACGCCCCTACATTATTTCGTGTTTTGATTTCAATTTTTACGTCATTTTGCAAAATAATGAATTTTATTGGATGATGTAGGGGCGTACCCTTGCGGTCGCCCTCAAAAAAACAATATCATACCTCATTCCTTTTTAAACATATAAGGCATAAAATCAACGAACGGTGCAACACGCACAACGAGTTCGGTAACTTTACCTTCTTTAATATTAAATTTATTTTCTTCGATACCAAATGTCGGATCGGTATAGGTGCATGCAAATCGGTTATCGCCAATAGGTCGCATCGAGCCTGTCATTTTGGGATGATGTTCTAAAATTAAAACCAAATCATTGCCCGTTTGTTCTACTTCAACATTTCCATATACGGGATTGTAATATTTACCACAATAGGCAGCCAACGGCATTGTCGTTTTAGGATGCGTATTGGCTAAACTATCCCAATTCGCATTGCGCTTGGTTAATTCTTTGGCTTGCGCGCTGTTGCGTTCAAAATATTTTTGCGAATAATCAATATCGCGTTTACCCAAAAATGCATCGAGTATTGTCCACCGGAGCGATTCGTAAAAATCGTTTTGGTCGGTGTTGGTTAAAATAACGATGCCGAGTTTTTCTTCAGGCATCATTGTGACAGACGACACAAATCCATCGACACCACCATCGTGCATCACGAGTTTACGCCCTTCGTAATCTTCTAATAAAAAGCCCAGACCATACAAAACAAAATTAGCATGGCGTTCGCGAGGTTGTTGCGAATTATTGCCCAAAATAGTGTGCGGAACACGCAAAGCGCGAATAACAGATGCGGGTAAAAGCGTATCGTTTCCAATAATGCCATTACCGAGTTGCGCTAATAACCACCGATTCATATCGTTTGCAGAGGAACTGATTGAACCAGCGGGTGCTAAATTATCTATGTTCGGATATGGAATGGAAATGAGTTTATCTTTATAAATAGTGTGCGGTGCAGCAATATTATCCATCACAGGCAATTCAACTGAAAGTGCAATCGTTCGATTCATCCCCAACGGATTAAAAATTTGTTCGCGAACAAAACGCTCCCAAGGTTGGAAAACAACTTTAGAAACTATTTCGCCTGCCGTTAAAAACCCCGCATTGCAATATCCCCATTTTGTTCTGAAAGGATAGGGCGTTTCCATTTTTCCCAGTTGTGCAATCACATCGCGGCGCGTCAAATTGCTTTTCCAGTGCACAAAATCACCTTGGAAAGTTTCAAATCCGAGTCGATGACTCATTAAATCGCGCAAAATAACTTTATCTGTCAGCGATGAGTCTTTCATTTTAAACGACATGAAATACTTCGTCACTTTATCATCCAACGAAAGTTTGCCTTGATTCGCCAACAAACTTAAACACGTGGCAGTGAATGCTTTCGTGTTCGAGCCAATCATGAAAAGTGTTTCAGCATCTACTTTTTCAGGCGCATTTAATTTTTTAACACCAAAACCTTTCGCATAAACTACTTTCCCATCCTTCACAATTCCAACGGACATACCTGGTATTTGCCATGTGCGCATGGCGTTGTTTATGTATGTTTCCAGACTATCGGAAATAAAAACAGGCACATTTTGAGCCACCAAATATTGTGCACTCCAAAATGCAAAAACTACGAGAAAAATCCCTTTTTTCATCACTCTAAATTTTCAGCATCCAATATACGCTAATTTAAGGAATAAGAAATAAGTAAAAGGGAATAATTTAAAAGAGATGAAGAATAATTATAATGGCTCTCGATTTACCATTAAAATAATTTGCAAAAAACCTTTTAAATCTGTGGCAAATTTCGGAAAAATGAACAGAACACTTACCTTAGCCTCCTTGAAATAAATAAAACCAGACTTTAAATCAAACACAGTGGAAAATCTCGTAAAAATACTTATTGTTGAAGACGATATGCTCGTTGCGGCAAAAATATCCATGCAACTCGTTACCTTAGGTTATGAAGTTACGGGTATTGTGCCGCGCGGCGATGAAGCAATATGGCATGTTGAAGAATACAGACCTGATATTGTTTTACTCGATATTAATTTGAAAGGGAAATATGACGGCATTCAAACAGCGCATGAATTACACAAAAACGACGACATTCCGATTATTTACATCGTTGCAAATACGGATAAAGCCATCATTGATCGCGCCAAAGAGGCGAAACCTTACGGTTTTATAAAAAAACCTATCAAACCAGCAGATTTACAACACGCTATTGAATTAACCATTAGAAAAATGGCTGAGGACCATCACATCACTCATGAATCAGAAAAAGTAGATCCCAATCACCCGAACACTCCTGAAAACTCAGAAATGCCTTTTGTTTTGAGCGACCGAATTTTTGTACGGAATAAGGAGAAAATGGTCAAAATATTTAACGACGATATTTTACACATAGAAGCAGAGCGCAATTATTGTCACTTATTTACCAAAGCGAAAGATTATCTCCTCACAACCACGCTTAAAAACATGGAGGATAAACTGCCAGTCAAACAATTTATACGAGTGCATCGCTCGTTTTTAGTCAATATCACTCAAATTGACGAAGTTTCAGAAAGTCATGTCTATATTAATCGCAAAGCTATTCCACTCAGCAATGTGTTGCGCGAAGATTTATTGAAGCACATCAGAACGATTTAATAATGATTAATGAGAAGAATTAACCATTGACCATTAACCATTGACCATTAACCATTGACCATTGACCATTAACCATTGACCATTAACCATTAAAAAATTCCCTTCGGTAAGAAATCTCCTTGCTTCGGACAGTCAAACACCCCGTTCGTCCTAACGTCACTGAATATGTCGTAAAATACCCTCATGTTTGTATCATCAATCAGATAAAAAGAAATAAAAAGAGATAGAAAAAAACGAATAAAAAAGCCAGAGAAAAACTACAGAATCTCAAATACCAAATGACACAATCGAATAAATCTCAATGACCAAATGGTGCAATCAAGTTAAATCTCACTTTTAAAATTTTGAAAATAAATTTACCCAAGAACCAATGAACATAAATTGAAAACTTGAGAAAAGTACCCAATGGTTTATTATTTGATGTGAAGAATCAAATATTTTTCTAACCAAGTAAAAGCATCTGGCATTTGCTCGGTTTTTTGTTATTAATGTGCAGTAACTAACTCTTTTTCAAATCGTCATTTCCATATTATTAAAAACCTAGTAGGTTTTTAAAACCAACGAGGTTTAATGTGCAACTTTCCCAAAAAAGAGTTGTCTCATGCAATAGTTTTTAGGAATAGGTTTCAGGATAAAGAATCTGATTCTTGAAACCTGAAACCTGATTCCTGATAATCCGTCGAAAAAATTAATGCGTTCATCCATAAAATTTTACGCCTAATAGTATTCATCTCAAATTTGTATCAGATAAAAAAACAAGAGAAAAAAGATAGTTGAGTTAGTTAAATCATTCATTTTTTAGCAAGTATATCACCCGACTTTTTAATACAATTTACATCATTCATTATGAAAAATTTATTTTACACGCTTTGCGCAAGTCTAATGCTCCTGACTTCTTCGCTCAATGCACAAAAAATTACTGGTGCTGTGCGCGATGCGGCACAAAAACCTGTTGAGTTTGCAACAGTTATGCTTATGCACTTACCCGATTCAGTATTCATTAAAGGCGCTGTTTCTGAAAACGATGGCAGCTATGTTTTCGATAAAGTTGCAGCGGGCAAATACTACGTGAATGCGAGTTTGGTAGGTTTGAAAAGCGCATCGACGCAACCTTTCACGGTGACTTCAGACGACATTACTTTAGATGCCATTGCATTAAAAGCTTTGGAAAACGAACTTAAAACGGTAACGATTACAACCCGCAAACCCGTTTTTGAGGTTAAAGCGGATAGATTGGTTTTTAACGTGGCTGAATCGCTCAGCGCGGGAGGATTAAATGGTTTGGAGCTTTTGCGCAAATCGCCCGGCGTTCAAATCGATAAAGATGAAAACGTGCTGTTTAAAGGAAAAAGCAACGTCGCAATTTGGATTAACGGTAAACCAAGTCCGTTAACGGGCGCCGATTTAGCAGGGTTTTTAAAAGGGTTGAATTCAAACGATATTGAAGCGATTGAACTCATTTCAAACCCAGGCGCTAAGTTCGATGCGGCTGCAAATGGTGGCATCATCAATATAAAATTGAAGAAAAATACCAAATTGGGAACGAACGGAAATATTTCTGTGGGGTTTAATCAAGGTATAACACCCAAAGGCGATTTTTCGGTTAATTTAAATCACCGTGATGCCAAATTGAATCTATTTGGTTCGTATTCGACCAATCAAGGTATTTGGCATAACAATTTGTATTGGATTAGCAGAACGGGCGACACAACCTACACACAAAATAACGGTATGCAAAACTCAAACAATAACCATTCTGTTAAATTCGGAGCCGACTATACGGTTGACAAATTTACTACTATTGGCTTTTTAGTGAATGGCAGATATGGTGATCACACAAATTCGAGTTATGGAAGCACAGTGATTGCGCGTCCGTCGTTAAATCGCGTAGATTCCGTTCTGGTAGCGAGTTCTGAAAATGCCAGCGTCAATAAAAACATCAATTACAACTTGAACTATAAATTTGCCGATACTTCAGGTCATGAACTCACCGTTGATGCCGACTACGGTGCTTTTAGAAATACGGGCAATTCATTTTTACCCAACTACTATTTTACTGACGAATCGTTCTCAAAAGTTTTAACTTTTCATACGTATCACAATTTAACGCCTGTAAATATTGATATCACATCGTTCAAAGCCGATTATGAACAAAATTTCTGGAAAGGTAAATTGGGTTTTGGTGCTAAATTTTCGAATGTAACAACCGATAATAAACTCAATGCTTACACCGTATTGAATGGGAATGAAGAAGTAGATGTGAACCGTACGAATTTTTTTACTTACAAAGAAAAAATATTAGCAGGTTACGTTAATTTCAATCGCAAATTTGGGAAAAAATTCAGTGCACAATTGGGCTTACGTGCCGAAAATACGAGTTCTATGGGCGATTTAGTGGCACTTAAACCTACAAATTCTAAAAACGTAGATACAGCTTATCTGAATTTTTTTCCAAGTGCTGCTTTGGGTTATGCTTTTAACGATAATAATGCGCTCAATTTTACCTACCGTTATTCGATAGATAGACCGAGATATCAATCGCTCAATCCGTTCGAATACCAACTCAGTGAATTGTTGTTCCAAAAAGGCAATCCGTTCTTGCGCCCGCAGTTCACGCACAGTTTTGAATTTGGTTATGTTTTTAAACAATCTGTGAATTTCAACTTCGGATATTCGAGAACAACTGATTTTTCAACAGAAATTACCGACCAAGAATACGACCAAAATTTACATAAAACGCGTTTTTTTGTTACTGAAAAAAACTTGGCTACAAAAGATCACTTTTATGTTAGTTTGGGTTCGCCACTTCCTATTACAAAATGGTGGAACGGTTATTTAAACACATGGTTTAACTACGATATACTGAATGCCAATTTCGGCGATAGCAGAACCGTGAGTTTATCAGTTCCCAATTTTGGTTTTTACCAAGAACACAAATTCACGCTCGGCAAAGGTTGGTCAACCGAAATCAGTGGTTGGTTTAGTGTGAATGATAACTGGGGTATTTATTTAAACAAACCACAAGGCGTAGTCGATTTAGCATTACAGAAAAAATTCTGGGATGGCGATGCCACTGTTAAAATTGGTTTGGATGATTTGTTCAGAACATCAAAATGGGAAGTTGTTGCAGCAAGTTTTGGCGGTGTAACCTCTAACGGAACAGGAAATTGGGAAGGCAGACGCTACAAAATTAATTTCAACTACCGTTTTGGTAATAAAAACGTACAATCTGCGCGCAACCGCAAAACGAGTTTAGAGGATGAAGCAAAAAGGATTAAATAGGTTTGAGCTTTCTTTTAAGACTTTCGAGAAAATTCATGTTAGTTTTGAACTATAAACAATTTAGGTTTTAAGATGTTTTTTCAGAGAGCAGAATGATTCGTAATGTAAGCTGCTCTACAGGAATTCAGTCTCGAAATAAGTGCTGAAACCAAAAATAACATCAGAAATTAATTTGTTTAAAAGCCTCTTTATCATGTTTAAAAAAATTACAAATCCTATTGTATTGCCGCATTGGTGGCAAGATTTGATTCTCGCTGTTCCGAGAATTGTGTGTGGCTATTTATTATGCACCGATTTTGGCGCTTCCAAATTTGGTTTGCCATGGTCGCCTGCGGATAAAAACTTAGGTCTTTTTGAAGTTGTATTTTGGTTTCCAGAAGATGTAAAACATTACGGTGGTATTTTCGCTCTGTTTCCTGTTTTTTTTGCTTGGATGGGCGCATTCAGTGAAGCAATGGGCGGCATATTTTTAATGGTTGGTTTACAAACGCGCCTATTCGGTTTCCTCGTTTGCTGCACAATGCTCGTTGCTATTTTCATGCAACAAATGAAACAAGGCACTTGGAATATGTTACCTGCTATGGGTTTTTTATGGGTGAGCATGTATGCTATAGTTATGGGTTCAGGCAGATTTGGGCTCGATTTTTTCATCTCTAAAAACTTATTAGATGCAACTAAATAAAACTCTTTCGCTCTTTGTAGTAATTGTTTTTGCATCAAGTTGTGTACAAAAAACACTCAAAAAAACAGTCGTTTTTGAATTAGATACTTCTAAAATTAAAAGTATAAAAACGGTCGGTATTCGTGGTGAAAATAGACCCTTAAAATGGAATCGGAGTATAGATATGAAATCTGTAAAGCCCGATACGACTTATACTGCTACGCTTACTTTCTTAACAGGATATAAATTTGTGGAAATGAAATTCTTAGTTAACGACGAATTTGAGTTAAAAGATGATGACAACAGACGCATTTATTTTTCTGATAAGGATACAATTTATTACAGAGCTGTTTTCGATAAAAAATAAATATAGGTTTGAGCTTCTTTTATGACTTACGAGAAAAGCTCATAACTAAGAAAGATTTACTAATGTGATTTTAAGTGAAAGGCTGTGCGTAATGGTGCAGTCTTTTTTATTTGTAATTGTTCATCATAATAGCATCGAATATTCTATCAGAAGCAATTTTACGAAAAAACAAAAGCGGTTTTGCCATTGAACCCGCTGCGTATCTTGTTTTAGGTCGGTTAGCAGCAATGGCTTTGGCAATAGTTTTTGCAATCACAATCGGGTGAGAGCCTTTTACTTTTGCATAAAACTTGTCGTGTGCTTCTGCCGATTTTTTGTAGGCTGAATCACCAGAAGTTTTTAAGAGATTATCTTGTGCAATATCAATCCATTCAGTATTGATTGAGCCTGGTTGAATCACGATCACATTAATGCCAAATTGTTTTAACTCCATGCGCAAACTATCGCTCAAACCCTCTAAAGCAAACTTTGATGCGTGATACCAAGCACCATGCGGTTCACCAAATCTTCCTCCCATTGACGATACATTGATTATTGTACCCGAACTTTGCTTTCTCATTTGTGGAAGCGCCAATTGAGTTAGACGCGCCAAACCAAAAATATTAACTTCGAATTGGTGTTTGGCTTCAGAAATCGGCACATCTTCTAAAGCACCGTACGAGCCATAGCCCGCATTATTTACCAAAACGTCGATGCGGTTTTCATTCTTTAAAATTTCATTTACGCCGTTAATCATGGTGGCATCATCTGTAACATCCATAGCGAGAATTTTCACGCCAAATTTTGTCAAGTCTTGCATTTTTTCTACTCTGCGCGCCGCCGCATAAACGGTGTGACCTTGCTCGGCTAAATATTTTGCTGTTTCTTTTCCAATTCCTGCCGAAGCACCCGTTATTAAAATTACCTTAGTCATTATTTTGTTTTTTAGGAAGACGGGGGAAGGAATTATAAATTGCAATTTTTCTGGTAGATAAAATTTCCTTTAGTTAATATTCGATTTTATCTCTGTGCCTTGAAAAGTAAATACACCGCCACCGCGCCAAAAATAATATTTGGAATCCAGATGCCTAAAAAAGCTGGAACATTGGGTTGTGCAGCAATAGCGATAGAAAGTTTAGAGAAAAAAGCAAAGATAGCACCTATACCAATGCCGAGCGCCATGTGTAAACCAAATCCGCCGCGCACTTTGCGCGCTGCGAGGGGCATACCAATAAGTGTTAAAATAATAATCGACACAGGTTCAGCACTCCGCCTGTGCAATTCCATGACATAACTTTTCGGATTTCCCAATCCGCGTCTATCAGCCTTGGCAATTTCTTCTCTCAATTCGGGCGTAGTGAGCATTTCGTTTTGTTCTAAGTAGCGCACAAAATCGTCGGGATAGACATTTATTGTGGTATCGAGTTCGGCTTGTTTGGTGAAATTTTCAGTTAAACCAGAAAAGGTGCGACGTTGAACTGCGCTTAATTTCCAAGTATTCGTCGATTTTTGGAATGTGGCGTCTTCAGCTTTTAAAACGCTTACTAAGGTATTTTCTTTGTAAAGTTCGAGACGTATCGCGTGCATCGTCGAATCTTGTTTTCGATAATTACCGATATAAAGTTTTGTATCAGCGTTTAAAAACATGTGCACATTATCTGTTTTACCACGGTCGTTAGTTTTCCAGATGTATTTATGTTCAACAGCTAATCGTTTTTTATTTCCAGCTGGTACTATTAAATGATTTAAAACCAATTGAATAACGCCAATAATGCCTGCCGCCATCATATACGGTACAAGAAGTCGCCGAAAACTCACGCCCGCATTGAGTATAGAAATAATTTCTGAATTGTACGCCATGCGCGATGTGAAAAAAATCACGGCAATCAAGGCATACAAGGGTAAAAGCAAAGCGTTTATGTGCGGAATAAAATTGAGGTAGTAATCGACAAATATTTCTTTGCGCGTAATGGGTTCGCGCATAAAGTTTTCAATTTTTTCACTTAAATCAATAACACAAGCAATAAGCGTGAAAATGAGCACCACAAATCCGAAGCTACCGAGATACTTCTTGATGATATACGCGTAAAGAATTTTGATATGTGGCTGCATGATGGGCAAAATTACAACATTTTAGTTGATAGTTGTTCTTGTTTAAAACAAGTTCTCTAACTAAAAAACGAACAAGTGGGATAAATTTTTGCCCAAGAATTTAATTTTTACATTTTTGAAGCTGAAAATTTCAGCTTTTACAAGTTTTTAAGATATACAACGTAATTTGTTGCGGATTGTATCAAAAAGGAGCAAAGAAATTTTTTAAGTGCTAAGTATGCGAGCAGCTTTGCTGCCAACAACTATATAGATAACGCGCAAAGTCGCAAAGGGGTTCGCAAAGCCGCAAAGTTGTTATTTTTGCGCCTTTTTGCGATTTCTTATGCGCCTTTGCGCGGAAATTAGTTATCGGGCACCTTTTCCAAAAAGTATAAAAAAAGATTCAAATACTATAAGTTAAAAGAGCCGCTTTTTGCTTTATTTTGCCTTGTAAATATTGTAGATTTACACGTACATACCAATTTTTTCTAAAATCTTTTCAAACACCAACTTCATGCAAGTTATTTTCGGCGTTCTTTATCATTTCATCGGCGGATTTGCGTCGGGCAGTTTTTACATTCCCTTTAAAAATTTAAAACAATGGAGTTGGGAAAGCGGCTGGATTGTAGGTGGTATTGCTTCTTGGATTCTCGCTCCTTGGTTGTTTGGCTTAATAACTGTGACTGGTTTAATACCAAGTATTCAAGCTGCGAACAGTTCGACTATTTTTTACACCATGTTGTTTGGTGTACTTTGGGGTTTCGGTGGATTAACTTATGGTTTAACGATGCGGTATCTCGGTGTTTCGTTGGGTGTTGCAGTGGCATTGGGTTTTTGTGCGGCTTTTGGCACTTTAGTGCCGCCTATTTTTGAAGGTAAAATGGGCGAATTGCTTTCAACAACTTCTGGTTTATTTACTGTTGCGGGTTCACTCATTTGTGTTGTAGGTATTGCTGTGAGTGGTAAAGCGGGCATCATGAAAGAAGCTGAACTCGATAAAGCAGCACAACAAGAAAACATCAAAGAATTTGATTTGCGCAAAGGTTTAATGGTGGGTACTTTTTGCGGTATTATGTCGGCGTGTTTTGCCTTTGGTCTCTCGGCGGGCGCACCTATTGCGCAAAATGCCGTTGCAAATGGTACAGATACTCTGTTTAAGAATAATGCTATACTACCTGTTATCCTCATGGGTGGATTTTTAACCAACTTTATTTGGTGCATGATTTTAAACAATCGCAATAAATCTTTTGGCGATTATACAAACGCCACCACACCGCTCAGCAAAAACTATATGTGGGCACTTATTGCAGGTGTAACGTGGTATTTCCAATTTTTCTTTTACGGTATGGGTCAATCGAAAATGGGTAAATCGCTCGATTTTGCTTCTTGGACTTTGCACATGGCATTTATTATTACCGTAGGCATGATGTGGGGTTTATATTACAAAGAATGGAAAGGCGCGAGCGCTAAAACGATGCGTGTATTTTATCTCGGTTTGGCTATCATTATTTTTTCGACCGTTTTAATTGGTATTGGTAGTTATTTGGCTTCGAATAAATAATTGGCGAATTTCGTTATTGTACGCTTTTTCACTTTTGTTAATTTTCCCGCAACTAAACAATTACAAAAATACTTATCATGAAAATTAAATTTTGCTTTGCCTCTTTAGCACTTTTTATCAACTCAATGTTGAGTGCCCAAAAAGTGATTCCACTTTACGATGGACTTCCACCCAACTCGAAGCCAACCTCGGAAGTAAAGGACTCACTTATGTCTTTCCCAAACACAAGTTGGCATTTCATAATTCGGGTTTTAAAACCAGATTTAACTGTTTATTTGCCGAAGAGAAAAAAAGTAGAGACGTTGCATGCAACGTCTCTACAACCAGCAGTCATTATTTGCCCGGGCGGTGGATATACTGGTCTCGCCATCGACCATGAAGGTTACGATATGGCAAAAAAACTTGCCGAGAATGGCATAGTAGGCATTGTTTTAAAATACCGTTTACCTAATGGCGAATTTGTAGATAATAAAGAAATTGTGCCATTGCAAGATGCGCAACGCGCGATACAATTGGTGCGTTTGAATGCAAAAAAATGGGGCATCAATCCACATAAAATCGGCATTCTCGGTAGTTCAGCAGGTGGACATTTAGCATCTACGGCAGGCACACATTTTTTGAAAGAACAAATTAGCAATCCTAAAAAAATAAGCCTGAGACCCGATTTTATGATTCTAAACTATCCCGTCATCAGTTTTGCGGATAGTATAACACATTACGGATCGCGCTACAATTTAATTGGTGAAATGCCTTATCAAGAACTTAATAAGTTATTAGCTGACTATTTAACCTCTGAGCAGAAATTGAAATCACTTTCTGTTAATGCAGAGAAAGTCAAAGAATACTCAAACGAACTCCAAGTAACACCAAATACACCACCTACTTTTATAAATCATGCAGTAGATGACGATGTTGTACCTGTACAAAATTCGTTGCTATTTATAGCAGCATTGCAAAAAAATAAAGTACCCGTTGAATCGTTTTTTTATGCCAAAGGTGGACACGGTTTTGGTATGCACAATCCAACAAGCAATGTCGATTGGTTCGATAAATGTATTAAATGGATTTTGAGGCCCTAAATCTAAACCTCGTAGGTTTTAAAAACCTACGAGGTTTAGAAACTCCTCCTCCGTCATTATTTGCACCGTACCAAGTTGCGTCGCTTTAGAAAGTTTAGAACCTGCTTTTTCGCCCGCGACGAGAATATTTAAATTTTTGGAAACGGCCGATGCAATAGTTGCACCTGCGGCTGCGGCTTTTTTCTCAGCATTTTCGCGCGTGAGCGTACTGAGCGAACCTGTAAACAAAACAGATTTACCCGAAAGCACACCTTCGACATTCGATGTGCCACCTTTGTCTTCATCTAAAGCCAATGTATTTACACCAAGCGATTCTAACTCACGGAGAAGCGCGATGTTTTTTTCGTCCGAAAAATAATTCGCGGCATTTTGCGCCAAAACCGGTCCAATTTCTTTAATAGCGAGATATTTTTCTGCATCCCAAGTGGTGAAATCGAAAATAGAGTCAACGTGAGCGGCTAAAATGACAGATGCACGTCTTCCGAGATGATGAATACTTAAACTGGCGAGCAAACGATGCAACGGATTTTTCTTCGCTTTTTCAATGGCAGCCGCTAAATTTTCTGCCGAGCGTTTGCCAAATCCTTCGAGTTGCGAAATTTTTGCGTAATCAAGTCTGTAAATATCGGCGAAACTATTCAACCAACCATTCGCGATAAATCGTTCGAGTGTCGCTTTCGAAAGTCCTTCAATATCCATCGCATCTTTCGAAGCATGAAAAATGTATTTTTTATAATCTTGCATACCGCACGTACAATTCGGACAACGCCAAGCGGCTTCTCCTTCTAAGCGAATGAGTTCTACGGGTTCTGTGCCTAATTTTTCTGCCGAAGGACAAAATTTAGGAAACTCAATCACCTTTTCCGTGCCGTCGCGTTGTTCTGAAAGTGGTTTTACGATGTACGGAATCACATCACCTGCGCGTTCAACCAAAACGTAATCGCCAATGCGAATATCTTTTTCGGTAATAAAATCTTGATTGTGTAGCGACACATTCGACACCGTTACACCTGCTAAAGCAACCGGGTTTAATTTCGCCACAGGCGTAATAGTGCCTATTTTTCCGACCTGAAACTCAACACCGATGAGTTTTGTAGTTGCTTGTTTGGCTTTAAATTTATAAGCTACTGCCCAACGCGGATGATGGGATGTTGAATCGCATAAACTTTGCAAAGCCAAGCTGTTGACTTTTACGACCATGCCGTCGATTTCATAACCATAAGTATCGCGCTTTTCTTGCCATTCATCACAAAACTTTGCGACATCGGCAATACTGTAACATACCTTGGTTTCAAATCCATCTTTCGGTACTTTAAACCCAACGTTGCGCAATAAATCTATAATTTCATGATGATTCTGAAAATTATTCAGCGCATTGCTGCCATCGTAATTTTCGGCATATCCCATCTGGTAAATAAACGCTTCGAGACCCCGATCTGAAGTTTCTTGTGCATCTTTTGTGCGCAAAGCGCCCGTTGCCGCATTGCGTGGATTGGCAAAAAGTGTTTCACCCGCCGCTTGTTTTTGCGCATTGAGTTTCTCGAAAAAATCTTTTGCAATCAATGCTTCTCCGCGCAATTCTACTTTTTTGATACCCAACTTGGAAAATTTTGCTTTCTTCGGAATACTCGCCATCGCTTTCGCATTCGCCGTCATTTCTTCGCCAATCGCACCATTTCCGCGCGTGGCACCGCGCACTAAATTATCGTTTTCATAAACCAATGCAATAGTACCGCCGTCGAATTTTGGTTCAACAACATATTCAATCACTGCATCTTCATTCAGACTGCATAGTTTGCGCACCGATTTATCGAAATCAATTAAATCTTCGGCATTATAAGTGTTTTCAAGCGAAAGCATGGGTGTTAAATGCGCTACGGTTTTTTCGGATGCTAAACCTCGTAGGTTTTCAAAACCTACGAGGTTTGTGCTAATATCGCTACCCACACGCTGCGTTGGCGAATCGGCTGTGCGCCATTCGGGATGCAAACTCTCCCATGCTTCTAATTTTTTATAGAGTTGATCGTATTCGTAATCGCTCAACAACGGATTATTCTGTACGTAGTAACACCATTCGTGGAAGCGTAAATTTTTCTGGAGTGCCACTACATCTGCTTGCGTTGGCTCTGAAATGTTTGCTTCCAAAATTTGTTTCGATTCTTCATAAAAGGCGCGTTGCGCTTCGGCTGTGTACATACTTTCCAAAATTAAACCCGCCTTTATAGGGGGCAGGTGGATTAAACGATTCTTAAATTTTTTTTGAAATTAAGCTCAAAAAAATTCAAATTTAAATTTTGAAATTGAACAATCAAAACGTCACAATTATAGTTATGTTTAACTAAATCAACTGATCAATTGAAACAGCATAATTATAGTTATGTTTGAGCGAATCAGTTATTAATTTTGAAATTGAAAAATTAATTTTTAATTTAACGAATACAAATTTAAAAGTGTTCACTTGAACTATATTTCTTACACAAAAGTAGGGATTATTTTTTGTTTTTAAAACTTTTTGTGTCAATAAGTTTTTTAAATAAAAACTTTGTTTTAAATTTGCTCAAAATAAAATAAAGTGAACGCATATTTACATTCAGAAATTTCGGTAAAAAAGCGCGGTGGAGTGATTGAAGATTATTATCCAATCCACGAATTTATGGATTGCACGAAAAATTTGTGCAGCGATAATCGACACAGAATTTTGCATACTATGTGGGGGATAAACCAAGTTGTTGTTCCTAATTTCGGACATACCATTTTAAATGCGGATGGCAAGAAAGTTAACGTGAAAGATATGTGCGAGCAAGATCATATCCTGCCAGATTACAGAAACAGATTTATTCCAACACTTTCCGATTTTGTCGATGCCATTGATTTTGAAGTGTCAGATGATTTCAAGCAAAAAATTGACAACTGTTTTTCACAATATAAAGACGATACTAAATTGACTGATTTGTTACTCTCGCCGCTCTACAATACTGGAGATTTAAAATCACTCATTCTGACGCACAACAGTTGGTTTTTAAATTTTATTGTACCTAAAATTTTCCCAAAAGAAATTGAGATTAAAGACTTTGCGTTTTCGCCCACTGATTTATTTAACACCATGTCATTTGAACTATGGATGGATAACGGTGCCGATTATCCTAAAAGCTGCAATAAGATTCAACGGTAATTTAAAATAGATTTTTCACTCTTAAAATTAGAATTATGTCCAAGTTTATTATTCGCCAAATTGCCTACCATTACAGCGATGAAAATTTATACGAACATTGCGAAGGTGGTATAATAGATATTTTTAAAGAAAAAGAGAAAGCAGAATCACATTATCGAAGGATGGAGATTGCAGAATTTAGAGCTGCTCGGCTCGGTGATTTACCTCCTATAGCATCTTGCTCAACAGATAAAAATGGCGTGAGAGAAAAACTTCATGATTATTTTGTGAAAAACTTTGACGAACCACTTCTTACCGATCACAATGGATTTAAATTTGCTGAGGTTGAAACCTATATACCGGAAAATGCAACTGCTGAACAAATTTGGGAAATTAAAGAAATGACAGGCATTCGATTTTATACACTTGCTGAATTTGAGGACAAGCCGATTTTTTATACTTTATCAATTGATGGAAAATTGCATCAGACATTTGATAATGAGTTTGCTTTTGGGGAAAACGATGATGATGAGTTTGTTCGCAACAATAGAGTTATTGGAGCACCATATTTTTATAACTCGAAAAAAAATGCTTTGGATGATGCGATAAACGTGCTTAGATATTCAAGAAACGGATTTGAATTTAAAGGTTCGCTTAATTCACTATCATTAATGCCATCTTTGATTGAAAGTCTAATTACTGAGTCGGAATGTGCCAAATACGACAAAATGAATGAGATTTTAAAAATTTCTACTCCAGAACGAAATTCCGGAGAAATTCCTAAATTTTTTGCAATTTTAGAATTGCTAAAAAATAATCCAATTAAAATTGAGGAATTTTCTTTGGATGAAGCTAAAGAAATTAATCACGGAATATATGAAGCAATGTAGATTTCATTTAAAAGCATCAACGCGTAGAAATATGAGTTGATGCTCTGATTATAAGATGCAGGAAAAAAACTCTCTCATCCAAAAAATAAAATTATGTCAAAATTTATAATTCGCGAATTAGCATTTTGGTATACTGATGAATATTATGCTCATCCGAAAGAAGGTGGAATTATCGAAATTTTCGACAATAAAGAAGATGCTGATAACCATTTTCGAAGTTTAGAAATTCCAAAAATCAGAACTTTGTGTTTTGGCACTTATTCAGGTCCGTTAAATTATGGAGAACATGATCCTACTGGTATTAGAGAAAAATTACAAAACTATTTCGTGAAAACTTTCAATATTTCACTACTTAACGAAAAAGGCAATTATAAGTATGATTATGGAGAGGTCTATATCCCTAAAGAAGCTACAGACGACCAAGTTTGGGATATCAGAGAAATAATTGGACAAAAATTTTACACGCTTACTGAATTTAAAGATGAGTCTGTTTTCTATACTTTTTCGATAGACGGGAGAAAATACGCTACCAATTCGAATCATTATTTTATGGATGAGCCTGATGAAGATGATGAGGACTACGAAGATGAAGATGAATCATTCTATCCTAAAATTCCTTATTTTTACAGTACTAAACAAGAAGCAATGAAAGTTGCAGTTGAAGTCTTATTCTATTTGCGAACGCATTTAGAATTCGAAGGTTCTTATCATGAGTTATCAGAAATGCCAATTGTTTTAGAAAAAATGGTTACTAATAATTCTCTTGCTGTCTACGACTCAAAAAACAGATTATTGGATATTACTATTCCTGAAAAAGATTCTGATGAAGTAACAAATTTCTTTGCAATTTTGGAGCTTCTCAAAAATAATCCACTTCAAATAAACACAATTTCATTAGAAGAAGCCCGATCTTTTGGACAAAAAGATTATTGGGTTTTGTAAAATTTAAAAGTACTTAAAGCGAATTTTAAAATGGATGTTAGCGTCCTAACATCCATTTTAAAAAAAAATTATGCCCCAAAATTTAAAAATCACACCGCAGCGTTTTACCTTGTTTAATTATTCTAAATAAATCAACCCACTTTATGTCATTCGAGAAACCTCGGCTCAGTTTTCAGCAAATAATAAACATGAATGTCGGTTTTTTTGGCATTCAATACAGTTTTGGGTTGCAACAAAGCGCAGTCAATCCTATTTACGATTTTTTAGGTGCCAGTCCCGACCAAATTCCTATTTTAAATCTGGCTGGACCTATGACAGGTTTGCTCATTCAACCCATTATTGGTGCAATGAGCGATAAAACGTGGCATCCGCGTTGGGGAAGACGCAAGCCTTATTTTTTTATTGGTGCTATGATGTGTAGTATCACTTTGTTTTTCTTTCCATTCAGCAGTAGTTTGTGGATGGCAGCAGGTTTTTTATGGATTTTAGACGCGGGCAATAACACTGCCATGGAACCATATCGCGCTTTTGTTGCCGATAAATTACCCGTCGAGCAACACGCTGTGGGTTTTTTATCGCAAAGTTTTTTTACGGGCTTGGGTATTACGTTGGCTAATCTGTCGCTGTTTGTGTTTCAAAAATACTTTCCGCAAGGCGCAGGAAAAATTCCACTTTGGGTATATGGTTCTTTCTTTTTGGGTTCATTTTGTTCTATCGCTTCGGTTTTATGGTCGATGAGTAAAACGCCTGAAATACCGCCGACTGCGGAAGAATTAGCGGCATTACAAGCACATAAAAGAGGTATTTCGACACCCTTTTTAGAAATTATTGGTGCTATTAAAGATATGCCAACGGTTATGTGGCAATTGGGACTTGTGTATTTGTTTCAATGGTATGCTTTGTTTTGCTATTGGCAGAACGCATCGAAAAGTATAGCGCAATCTGTTTGGCATACTACTGTAAAAGAAAATAAGAGTTTATACGAAGAAGCTGTGGGCTGGACAGGTTTGGTAAACGGCTGGTATAACATAGTGACTTTCCTTTCCGCATTCGGTTTGGTTTGGGCTGCCAATAAATTTAGTGCGAAATGGGTTCATTTTTCATGCTTGGTGATGGCTGGTATCGGATTACTTATTTTCCCGACTATTGAAAACAAATGGTTGCTATTTGCACCGATGACAGGATTTGGTATTGCATGGGCGAGCATGATGGGTATTCCGTATTTAATGGTTGTGGGAAGTATTCCGAAAGAAAAATATGGCGTGTATATGGGCATTATTAACATGATGATTGTTATCCCGATGCTTTTCCAGAACATCACTTTTGGTTATATTTTGAAAAATTTTTTAAACGATAATCCAGGTAGTGCTATTAGTTTTGCAGGCGTTTTATTAATTTTGGCAGCATTTGCAACAGCATTAATAAAATCGGCACCTTCAACTGAGACTGTTTCGATGAATATGTCTGGTGGACATTAAATCGAGATATTCGTTTTATTTTCATTAACAGGTTGCCTGACAATTTAGTATCTGTACATACGTTATAGGTAAGGTTTTTTTAAAGCTGAAAAATTTATGTTTCATTCAGATTTTTCTTCGTCAAAAAATAAACGCGTTATAATTTTTTAAATTTTTTATTAATCTAACTTTTTTTTCAATGAAAAGATTGACATTATTGGCGATTGCCTTTGTTTTAACAAGTGCAGTGTACGCTCAAACTGCTGCGGCAAGTGCACCTATGGTTTTGACTGCTGACAGAGCACACTCTAAATTGGGTTTCACCATTACACACTTAAGTATTTCTGAAGTTGACGGTTCGTTCAACAAATTTGATGCTAAAGTTACTACTTCAAAAGAAGATTTTTCTGATGCAGTATTTGTATTGACAGCTGATATGAGAGAAATAACTACTGGTAACTCTGGGCGCGACGGTCACTTAAAAAAACCTGACATGTTCAATGTTGAGAAAGATTCTTTTATGACATTCAAGAGCACTTCAATTGCTATGACAGGTGATAAAAAATACACTTTGAAAGGTGATTTAAATTTGAAAGGTGTTACTAAGCCTGTTACTATTGATTTAACACTTTTGGGAACTACAACAGGTCGCGATGGTAAAAAAATCGTTGGTTTTAAAGCATCTGGCACAATCAATCGCAAAGATTTTGGTGTGGGAAGTGGTATGCCCAATGCAATGATTAGCGAGAGCGTTGAATTACGTGCAAGTGGTGAGTTTAAATAAATTTTAGACTTGTAGAAACAAAAAAACTGCTTGAAAACACAAGCAGTTTTTTTTATGTCAGCCATTTACGATATTTCGTTTACAACCTCTTCTACGCGCACCTCCAACATATTTCCTAACTGATAGAAAGCTTTGCGCCATTCTTTACTCGGAAATGGTTTGTCCTTTGTTTTAAAATCGCGGTGCAAATAAAAATACTCCGTCTGAATACGCCGCATATCGGGGCGCAAGTTAATTTGGCGCAAGAGCGAAATAATTTCGCTCAATGCGTTGAGGTGCTCTACGCCGATTTCAGAATTTCTCATATTTTTAACCTCAGATAATATTCTTTCACCTGCGGTGAGTTTAAACGCCGCTTCATCTGTAAAAGTGATATTCCATTTTTTATATTCGTTCAGAATACGTTTAAATTCTTGAATATCTAATTTGGGGGCTAAAAATAGGTTGCGGATATCGACGGTTAAAACATATTGCAATGCATCTTTAAAAGCATTGGGTATCGGCTCATTCGCAGCAATTAACCCGTTCATGAGCGGATAGTTCTTCTCGTAGATATTTCGGAAAGCATATTCAACATCGCGCATATTTTTGGATGTAATCTGCGCAATAATTTTCTGGCGCTGTTCTTTAAAAAGTTGCCAAATAGTGAATTTCTCAGGACCGAAATACTGCTGCAATTTTCCAATAACACCAGCTAAGTCGGCATTATTAAAGAAAGTTGAAGTTGCCTCGTACATGGCTTTAAAATCTTCTTCTACTAAAGTTGTAGAGATATTACCAATGAGGTTGAGCTGACCTAAATACAACACAGCAAAGCTAAAAGATTTTTTGGAATGCGTTATTTTGGAATGCACCGTTGCGCGACCAAAAACCATAATATTGCTACCCGCTTCGATGCGCTCTAAAAAATCAGTTGTAATAATATAGTTATAAAATTCGTATTTTTCTGGATACTTTTCAAAAAGCGAACTCGCAGCAAAATGTCTGCCCACACCTACGAGCGATACTTGAGCAGGTAAAACATTTTTATCGTAAACACCCTGGCCAGTTTGGAATTCGGGCAAATTACTCGGCGCTTTTTCCAATCTGAATCGAAATTCATCTTCTAAATCAACATGAACAGTTTGTTTGGCATAGTTTATTGCTCTACAAGCATACTGTAAAATTTGTGTAGTTTCTAATCCAGAAATTTCATCAAAGAACCAGCCACAACTCGTGAACATCAAAATTGAATTGCGTTGCATTTCAAGTAAACGCAACAATAATACGCGTTCTTTTTGTGTGAGTTCACGGCGTTGAAAACGCTCAATAAACATATCAATGTTTTCGGGCGAACGATCTAAAATGACATCAATATAATTTTCACGGACAGCCCAAGGATCTTCTACTAAAGGTAGGGCATGTTCTTCATACACTTGTGTGAGTTGATCACGCAGCCAATTTAAAGCTAAACGCAGAGGGCCGCGCCATTCTTGATGCCAACCACCGTAACCACTATTACAACCACAATTGCTTTTCCAACGCTCAATGCCGTGCACACAACTCCAAGATGAATTTTCGTGAATTTGCATTTCTACAGTAGGCGGAAAAGCAGCTAAATAAGCAGCATAATTCGTTAGTTTTATATCCGATTTTTCTTCAAAGAAATTTAAACAATCAGCAAGCGCCATTTCACCGCGTTTATGGTGGTGGCCATAACTTTCGCCATCTGTGGCAATGTGGGCTAATTGTGGTGTATCGTTATTATCAAAATTAGATGTAAATTTTGCTGCAAACATTTTACCCGAATTGAGCAATCCTTCGAATGCAACCGACTGAGCTATGCGACCATCGTAAAAAAAAGCATCGATGTGCGCACCAGATGGTAAAAAAATGCGGTAAGGTAATCGCGTATCAAAATTCTCATTCGAAATATTATGCCAATTTTCTGAACCAATATTGCGCACTGCTTTAGCTTGGCGGGGTGCAAAAATGGTAAATTTTATGCCACAACGCGCTAAAATTTCAAGCGTTTCGGTATTAACGGCTGTTTCAGCTAACCACATACCTTCTGGAAAACGATTAAAATGGCTTTCAAAATCGCGAATTCCCCATTTTACTTGAGTGAGTTTATCGTTAAAATTAGCCAAAGGCATTATTAAATGGCTATACACTTGAGCTACTGCAGAACCGTGCCCGTTAAAAAGTTTTTGACTTTCTTTATCCGCTTCTTGAATCGCTTTATAAGTTTCTGGGTCGAATTGTTTTTGCCAAGAAAGCAAAGTAGGACCAATATTGAAACTCATTCGGCTGTAATTATTGACAATATTTACAATACCTGCTTGATTGTCGAGAATACGTGCCGATGCGTTGGTTCCGTAGCATTCAAAATTTATGCGCTCGTTCCAATCGTGAAAAGGTGCTGCCGATTCTTGTTGCTCAATCGCTTCAAGCCAAGCATTTTCGCGTGGAGGTTGGTAAAAATGTCCATGTATACAAACAAATTTATTCTTCATTATCTAAGTTAGTTCTTAATGTAAATGTCTTTATTTTATGCGTATCTATCTTATTAATTGCAAAGTTAAAGATTTTTATTTGTTTAAAAAACAAACTAAGCTATTATCCTACCAAAATATTCTTACAAGTTTGGCAATTTTTTGTTTTACCACGCTCAAAAACCAAATCGATTCTTCCCAGCATTAAACCTGCCCAACCCACTTGATTAATAATTATGGGCTTGTCTTCAGCATTTTTTGCTACATCGGGCTTACTCAAAAAGGTATGGGTATGCCCACCTATAATTAAATCAATATTCTTAGAAAGCGCTGCAAATTTTACATCACTTATTTTATTTTGGTCGTTATCGAACTTATAACCCAAATGTGAAAGACAAATAACGTAGTCGCAATGCTCATCGTTTTTAAGTTTAAGCGCTGTATCGTTGGCTGTTTTAACTGGGTTGTTATAAAGTGTTTCGCCATACAATGTTTTAGGAACTAAGCCATCAAGCTCAATGCCAACACCCAAAACGCCTATTTTGAGTCCATCTTTATTAAAAATTTTATACGGTAATACATGGTTTTGCAAAGGCGTATTTGCAACTCCGTAATTAGCATTTAAAAGAGGGAAAGAAGCAAATTTCAATTGCTTAACAAGATTTTCCATACCACCATCAAAATCGTGATTGCCAATTGTTGATGCATCGTAACCCAATTGCTCCATCAATTTAATTTCAAGTTCACCATTATACATATTAAAATAAGGCGTTCCTTGAAAAATATCGCCTGCATCGAGCAGTAGTACGTTTTTTTCAGAAGCGCGTACTTTTTTGATCAGATTAAATCTGCGCGCTACCCCACCCAATCCTTGGTTTTGTGTACCATCCATTGGGAATGGATCGATGTGACTGTGCACATCGTTGGTGTGTAATATGGTGAGTTTGGTAAACTCTGGCTGGTTTTCAGCCATAGCCCTGAATGGAAATCCTGCAACACTGAGTGCTAAACCGCCTTTTACTGAATTTAAAACAAAATCGCGTCTTTTCATGATTCTAAATTTTGATTTTTATATTCCTCAATTTCCACAGATTGCATCTGTGTCTATAAATTCTTCCGTCCTACGGACTATTACTTACTCCATATTGCTTATTCCGTAGAAATAATTATTCTATCGTCAAGTTGTGCATCAAATTGTTTACCTGCTTTTGTTTGAGCACGTGCTCCGGCGAGAATAATATTGCGCAGAAGTACAGCATTGTTAAAAGTAGGTAAACCTTTAAACACATCGCATTTATCGCCACCATTCACGACATAATCGGATACGCCTACCAAATATTTTTTGTTTAAATCTAATGGTTCTCCGTTAATACGTATATCTTGAGCCACCCCCACATCAGCAACAATTACAAATTTAATGCCTGCAATAGGCCAACCCTTGCGTTTAGCCATATAATCACAAAAAGATTTAACAGCAGTACCTGGCGTTTCAACCAAAACAATTTGATTATCGAACGGCATCAGTTCGAATATTTTACCGACTGTTACATCTCCTTTTGGTATTGATCTAATCCTAAATCCACCTTGATTATTGGCAACAAAATCAGCTTTCTTACCAAAAAAATTATACGTTTGGCTTAAAATGGCATCGCATACCCAATTTCCCATCAGAGATTGTGTTGAGCCATACGTTAATTCGCGCGCAGCCACGCCAACTACTTCATTCATTTGTTGCGCCATGCCTTGCCTAAATGGCAAAATCATTTTTTCAATCGAAGCAGTTGTTAAATCTGGTTTGATGGAATCTGTTGCAGGTTGCAATTTATAGTTTTGCATTTTAGCATCTGCAAAAAAAGTATGTGTAGGTGAACACCCGAAAAAAGCAGGTAAAAGAATGAAGATAAATAAGTGTTTTTTCATGAATTTTATTTTAGTGCAAAACTAAAAAGAGACGCAAACTCTGTTTAATTTTCAAATTTAAGTATTTCTGAACATTTTAAAACTATTTTTCGAAAAAAAATTTAAAAAAACTAATTAAATAAAACATACATAATAAAAATTTAAATTTATGGCACGGCTTTTGACATTATAAAAATGTAAGTTTTGGTTAAAAATTGTAAGATTCGTTTTTGAGAGACTCGTGGTACTTAAATATCACGAGTTTTTTTTTTATTTATCTCTAATGTTAATAACTTTTTACTTGTATGTAATAACGAGTTAAGGACTTGTTAATATATTTGTATGGCGAAATAAAACCGTTACCTTTTCAGTTATTAACGAATAAGATGAAAATACAAAAGAAATTATGTTCATGGGATTATAAGTTTGTTGTTTGGAGCTGTTTCAATCTTTTTTGAAACGGCTCTTTTTAGTTGCGAATTGCCAATATAATTTTAATAAAATTAACGATACGTTAAACCGAGTTTAAAAAATTTTTAGCATCGACAAATAGCCTAAATTTGTAATTGTTAACGAAGAGTTTTAGTTGGTTTTGTTTGTAATATTTCTGGGATGGCTTCATAGCGATATGAGTCATCCTTTTTTTTTGCGTTTATACCAATGTAATTAAGCTTCCATACTTTTATTTTTTGGTTAATCTCTTACCTTTGGTCGGATTGTTAATTTTTAATGATTATGAAAATATTAGTAACAGGTGGCGCAGGTTTTATTGGCTCTCATACAGTGGTAGCGTTATCTCAAGCAGGATATGAGCCGATTATTTTAGACGATTTTAGCAATTCCGACAAGGCATCCTTAAAAGGAATAAAAAAGATTTTAGGGAAACCTGTAAAATGCTATGATAAAAATTGTCTCGACCGAAAAATATTGACACGCATTCTAATTGATGAAAATATTCATGGGGTGATTCATTTTGCGGCATTCAAAGCAGTAGGAGAATCGACTCAAAAACCATTGAAGTATTACGAAAACAATTTGGGTTCGCTCGTCACTTTGCTTCAAGCTATGCACGATGCCAAGGTTGAAAATATTATTTTTTCTTCATCAGCAACGGTTTATGGTTTGGCGGAAGAAATGCCCGTTACAGAATTAACACCCGTTCAAGCTGCCACCTCGCCGTATGGCAATACCAAACAAATTGGCGAAGAAATCTTGAAAGATGTGGTAACGTCTGAAAATCCGATTAAAGCCATTGCGCTAAGGTATTTCAATCCAATTGGTGCGCACGCAACAGGTTTTATTGGCGAATTACCACTCGGAGTACCTAATAATTTAGTGCCGTTTATTACACAAGCAGCAGCAGGTATTCGTCCACACCTAACTGTTTTCGGCAGCGATTACCCCACACCTGATGGCACTTGTCTACGCGATTATATTCACGTTGTCGATTTAGCTGAAGCGCATGTTTTGGCTTTAAAATATCTATTCGGCATTAAAGAAACTGCATTTTACGATGTTTTCAATATCGGCACAGGTAGTGCCAACAGTGTTAAGGAAGTGATTGATACTTTCGAGCGCGTGACAAAAACCAAAGTTCCTCATAAAATAGGAGACAGACGTGCGGGTGATATACCTGAACTTTGGGCTGATGCAACAAAAGCGAAAGAATTTTTGGGTTGGTCGGCAAAACTTGGCCTCGAACAATGTTTAATAGATGCGTGGCGTTGGCAAAAAAAATTAAAAGTGACCACTGATTAATTAATTTTGTAACTGTTTAGCTAAAGCTAAAATGTTTATCAATTGAAACGCGAATTAAACAGATGACAAGGGTTTTCACGGATATAATATGTTTAAAAAATCCGTGTTCATCCGCGTCATCCGCTGAATCCGCGTTTCCATGTTTTTTTAATTGATTTACGCTATTTAAATGAAATTACCAGAAATGTTTTTTAATTTTACCTTGTAAATTCAAAAATCATGATAGAATGATAGAAAGTGACTATCTTGATTTGACTTTCTAAACAAATAATACAATGCAAAGGCGTAAATTAATTAAAGGAATTGCCCTTTCTTTGGGCAGTTTTGTTGCTTTGCCTGCTTGGGCTTCGGGTTGGAGCGCAACAACAATAGGCAAACAATTATTCTCTTCGAGCGGTAATGAAGCTCTTTTAGCCGAACTCGTTGAAACCTTAATTCCAACTACTGATTCACCCGGCGCGAAAAGCATGAACGTGCATCAGTTTGTTCAAAAGATGGTGACGGACTGTTACGATAAAAAAGCACAAGCCAATTTCGATAAAAACCTTGCTGATATTGAAGCGCTGTGTTCAAAAGCATACGGGAATAATTTTGCTGACTGCGACTCAGCGCAACGCATGGAGGTGCTTCAATCGCTTTCGAAATCTACTGACACCGACACAGCGAGTTTCTATAGAACGCTTCGCAGATTAACGATTCAAGGTTATACCAGTTCGGAATATTACCTGACGCATTATACAGATTACGAAATGGCACCTGCGCGGTATTTGGGGTGCGTTCCCGTAAAAAAATGAAGGAGTTAAGGAATGAAAGAATTAAGGAATGTCAATAAAATTCCTTCATTCTTTCATTCCTTAATTCCTTCATTCTTTCATTCTTTCATTCTTTCATTCTTTCATTCTTTCATTCTTTCAT
>JAYWBA010000236.1:0-55689 GCA_043781915.1 Saprospiraceae bacterium | reverse complement strand
GAACTGTAAATCCTAAACTATCTACGGCACGAAGCAAAGGCTCTTTCAAACCTAATTCGTGAAAGGTGGGCATCTAAAAATTTTCGCAAAGATAAAATAAAATTAATACTTTTAGTAGTTTCTTTCTAATATAGCGTTATTCTAACGATAAAAACGGTGGTTTTGGGAATAATATTTGAAAAAATTATGGATACTTCATTTTTATTAGTGCTTTTCAAAGGTGTAAATACTTATTATTTGTAACTTAGCGTTTGAAATAGGATAACCAAAATTTCTCGCACAGCCGCAAAGTCGCAAAATTTGATCTGTGGCTTTGCGGCTTTGCGAGAAATTTTTCTAATTTAGAAACACTAAAATTTATAAATCACATGTCTAATTTCAGAGCACGGGGCACAAACAATTCAAGCAATGACCCTTACATTGAGCGTGAAGACATCCATGAGCTATTAGTTAAATGGATGTGGCGCGGGTTTTATGCTATCGGAGCTATTTTATTGCTGTCAATTTTAGTGATTTCCTTTACAACGCCCTCATTTAAAAAATTAGAAGATCCAACCTTTAATCTCGCTTCAGAAATTATTGCGGGCGATGATACATCTGTTTTAGGACGATTGTATATTGAAAACCGTTCGCCAGTTAGTTTTGACAATTTACCGAAGGCGCTCGTTCAGGCTTTAGTTTCTACTGAGGATGTGCGTTTCTATAAACACTCAGGCGTTGATGCGCGTGCATTGGGTCGGGTTTTGACAAAATCAGCTTTTCAAGCGGGTCAAGGTGGTGGCTCTACCCTATCCATGCAATTGGCTAAGTTGCTTTATAGCGATCGCGATTTTAAAAACATGAATTTCTTAGAGAAAGGTCTCGGCTATTATTATCGCAAACTCAGCGAAATGATAACGGCTGTAAAACTCGAACGTGCCTACACGAAAGAAGAAATTATTGCGATGTACCTTAATAAGTACGATTTTAACTACAATGCTTATGGTATTCGCGCTGCATCGGAAATCTATTTTGCTAAAGCACCCGAACAGCTTAACGTTGAAGAATCTGCCACATTGGTGGGCATGTGTAATAACTCATCTTATTACAATCCTGTTCGCAGAAACGAAAAAACGCGCATTCGCCGCAATTTGGTTTTAGAGCGCATGAATCAGAACGGATTTATTAAGGTGGCACAAATGAAAGAATTAATGGCAAAACCATTAGATATTTCTGGATTTAAAACGCGCACACACTCCGATGGGTTGGCAACTTATTTCAGAGCTACTTTAGCCGATGAAGTTAAGAGCATACTCAAAAAAAATAATGTCACTAAAGCCGACGGCACACCATTTGATGTGTATCGCGATGGTTTAAAAATTTACACCACTATTGATGTTGAAATGCAGCGCACGGCTGAAGAAGCAATGCGTGAACACATGAGTGGTTTGCAGAGTAAATTTTTTCGTGTTTGGGCGGGAAAAGACCCTTGGCGATATGGCGCTACTGCCGATAATGAAGCGCAAATTAGACAACGATTGCAAACGCTTGATGGCGACATTCGCCAATCGGATAGATACCAGATTATTCGCGGCAAAATTTTAGATGAGACCGAGTCGCAAATAGAAAAAAACTATTCCAATTTCAATATGTCCGATTCTGATATTCAGATAATGATGATGGAAGAAAAAAAACCTGGACTTATTGAAACTATGCTTGGTACAAACACTATTCGCGGTCATCAAGCGGATATATTGCGACAAATAATGACAAGTACTGATTGGGCAGCTTTAAAAGGCAAATGGACGCAGTTTCAAGCAGAAGTGCGCAAAAGTTTTAACTCTCCAACTAAAATGAAAGTGTTTTCTTACAATGCTGTTGGCGAACGCGACACAGTCATGACGCCACTCGATTCGGTGCGCTATCACAAAATGTTATTGCAAATTGGTTCTTTGGGCGTTAATCCAACCAACGGATTTGTGAAATTTTGGGTGGGTGGCATCAGCCATAAATATTTTCAGTACGATCACGTCAGAAGCGATCGTCAAGTCGGTTCCACTTTTAAGCCATTTGTGTACTCAACGGCTATTGCACAATTTGGTGTTTCGCCTTGCATGGAAGTTTTAGATGTTGCTCAAACAATTTCTGTGGGTGAAGGCAGTTTTGGATTGGCGCAAAGTTGGACGCCTAAAAATTCGGGTGGTTATAGTGGTAATACTATGACGCTGTGGGATGCTCTGAAAGAATCGAAAAATACAGCATCAGTGCGTTTGGTAAAAGATATGCAATCTGTTCAACCGATTCGTGAAATTGTGCGCGAAATGTATATTGATGTCGATAAAAAATATCCGAACGGTCAACTGCGTGTGCCTAAAAATCCAGCTATCTGTTTGGGCGCAGCCGATTTAACCGTTTTTGAAATGGCGGGCGCCTATACAACTTTTGCCAACAATGGCATGTGTCGAAAACCTTTCTATTTGCGCCGTATAACGGATAAATTTGGCAAAGAAATTTATTTATCGCTACCTGAATCGCACCAAGCATTACCTGAAGGTGCTGCTTATACTATGCAACAAATGTTAAAATACAATGTAAAAGGTGCTCCTGGTATTAGTTCGCTTAAAAGTGAGATTGGTGGAAAAACGGGAACTACCAACGATTTTAAAGACGGATGGTTTATGGGTGTAACGCCACAATTAGTAGTTGGCACATGGGTTGGCGGTGAAGATTCATGGATTCGCTTTTTGAGCATTGATCAAGGCCAAGGGTCAGTGATGGCACGACCTTTTTTTGCCAAATTTATGAGTAAGTTGGAAAGTAGTAAATCGGGCGTTTATGACGTCAATCTTAAATTTAAACCCTTAGAAGGAAAATTAGGCATTGATTTAAATTGTGGTGATTATACTGCCCCTGCAAACACTTCGAGTTCTGAATTCGATGGCAACAAATTTGGCGATGAAGAGCAGAGTGCGAAAACAACTGCACCAGCATCAAATGCACCAATAACTCCTTCTCCAGTGCCAACTGCTCCGAACAAAAATATTCAAAAACCTGCTACACAGCAAGCGCCGCGTAAGCCTAATAAAACAGATAATGGGTTTAATGGGTGATGGATAAGCGATAACTCTACATACTTATCACTTATTCATTATTACTTACCACTTAATTTAAACAAGCATCTCAAACAGCATCGGATTATCGTTCAAAACTTGAAACTGGAAGCGGCTTTCAGATAATCTTTTAATAAGTGGTTCGTAGTCGCGACGGTCTTTTAATTCAATGCCCACTATGGCTGGGCCAGATTCGCGGCTGTTCTTTTTGATGTATTCGAAACGCGTGATATCATCGTTTTCGCCTAAAATATTGTTTAAAAATTCTTTTAAAGCACCCGAACGCTGCGGAAATTTGATGATAAAATAGTGTTTTAGCCCTTCATATAATAAACTGCGCTCTTTAATTTCTTCGGTGCGCGTAATATCGTTATTTCCGCCACTGATAATACAGACAACATTCTTGCCTTTTATTTTATCGGCATAAAAATCGAGCGCAGAAACAGAAATAGCACCCGCAGGTTCGACAACTAAGGCTTCTTCGTTATAAAGTTGTAAAATGGTACCGCAAACTTTTCCTTCGGGTACTAAAATAATATCGCTGAGAAGTTCTTTGCAGATTTCAAAGCATAATTCGCCAACTCTTTTGACGGCTACACCATCTACGAAAGTATCGATGGTTTCGAGCGAGACAACTTTACCTGCTTTAATACTTTCGTACATAGCAGGCGCACCGATTGGTTCAACACCAATGAGTTTTGTGTTGGGAGATATTTGTTTAAGGCAACTTCCAATACCTGAACTCAAACCACCTCCGCCAACCGGAGCAAAAATATAATCAATCGGTGAAGTAGAATCTTCAAAAATTTCAAGACCGACGGTTGCTTGACCTTCAATGACGTGTGGATCGTCGAAAGGATGTACAAAGATTTTTTTATGGGTTTCGCAATAAGCCATCGCAGCGCTGTAACTGGCATCATACACATCACCCGATAAAATAACTTCAACCCGATTCTTTCCAAAAAACTTTACTTTCGAAATTTTTTGTTTAGGCGTCGTCGTCGGCATAAAAATAGTGCCGTTGATGCCAAGTTTTTCGCATACAAAAGCCACACCTTGCGCATGGTTTCCTGCACTTGAACAAACAATGCCGCGCGCGCGTTCGTCATGATTTAACTGAACCATTCTATTATAAGCACCTCGAATTTTATACGACCGAACAATTTGTAAATCTTCTCTTTTCAGAAAAATTTGGCAATCGTATTTTTCACTCAAATTGGCGTTAAAAAGCAGTGGTGTATGAATAGCCACTTGGTTTAAACGCACTTTGGCTTTATAGATGTTTTCTAATGAAATTTTATTTTGCAACGTAGTCACAGGCACTTCAAGGGTCTTATCCGACATATTAACAACTAAAAATTAAGAGTTCGATGCAATTTACAAACTTTTTAAATGAGTAAAAAATTATTCCAATTTTTTTGTCTCTCAAATTGCATTGTAAACAAAAAAGCGCGTTTTTTAAGGTTATTAAAAAAAAATATCGTATTTTAGTTCAAATAATTCATTTTTTATTGACAACGCTTTTTCAATTCTAATTTAGTTCTTACATTGTTCTTTATTTAACTTTTCTAATTTTAAAACTCGATTCTATGAGTAAATTTGATGATTGCGTAGCAGTTTACAAAAAAGCTATGACTGAAACATTAGGAATCAAAGATTTCAATGAAGCTGCGCTAACAGGCGTAGCTAAATCTTTAGGACCATCTATTTATTTAGCTGATGCATCTTTAGTATCTTGCTCTGACAAATCGGAAAAAGACCGTGTAAAGAACAATTTTTTAATCAAAAAATTGGGTATGACTGATGGTGATAAATTAGATAATGCTGTTGAAGCAGTTTGTGGTAAAATGGGCAGCTCTAACCGCTCTAAACATCGTGCTGTTTTTTACTACTTATTGGCTGAACACTTCGGCATTTTAGATAATTTTGTACCAAAGGCTTAATGATGATTTCTTAAAGAGTAATAAACAGGCTACTTTTTAAGTAGCCTGTTTTGTTTATTAATATTCCGTTGTAAATTTTGATATAATGGAACGTAAATAATTTGACAATTTGGGGGAAAGTATAATATCTTTGCGCCCCTGAAGATTCCAGGCACATTCATGTGTTTGAAATCTTCAATTTTTTTTCTCTCAAAATTAGAACCTTTCAGGTACGAGGTCGATTGAGCACTATAAAGAGAGAGCTATAATTTAACAAATCAGTTTTATTATTTTAAATTGAGACTATATGTCACAACATGTTTATTTAACCCAACACGGTTACGATAGAATAAAAGGCGAGTTAGAAGAATTAAAAACTACGGGTCGCAAAGAAGCCGCACGCGCCATTGGCGAAGCGCGTGAAAAAGGTGATTTATCGGAAAATGCAGAGTATGACGCTGCTAAAGATGCTCAAGGTATGCTTGAAGCTAAAATTGCCGATTTAGAAGGTAAAATTTCTGGTGCCCGCATTATCGACGAAACGATGATAACGAACTCGAGTGTGGGTGTACTGACGAATGTAAAAATTGAAAATCAGAAGACTAAAAAGCAGATAACGTATAAATTAGTACCCGAAGCTGAAGCAGATATTGCAACAGGTAAAATTTCTGTAAGCTCTCCTGTAGGTAAAGGTTTGCTCGGTAAGGTTGTTGGTGAAATTGCGCACGTCACTACTCCAAATGGTTCATTGGAGTTTAAAGTTTTAGAAATCACTGTAGGATAAATCCAATTAAAAAATGAAGGAATTAAGGAATGAAAAATGGAAAACCGTTAAATTCTTTAATTCCTTCATTTTTTAATTCCTTAATTTTTTTTATGACCATTTTCTCAAAAATTGTCTCTGGAGAAATCCCTTGCTATAAAATTGCAGAATCGGGAGATTATCTCGCTTTTTTAGATGTTCGACCTGCCAAACGCGGACATACTTTGTGTATTCCTAAAATTGAAAACGATTATGTTTTTGATTTGAGTGATGAATCTTTAGCTGGTTTAATGGTTTTTTCTAAACACGTTGCCAAAGCCATTGAGAAAGCGATTCCGTGTAAGCGCATTGGTGTTGCGGTTGTTGGTTTGGAAGTTCCACACACGCACGTTCATTTAATCCCAATTGAAAGCATTAAAGATTTGAATTTCGGGAATCCACTCACACTAACACCTGAAGAATTTATTGAAATTCAGAATAAAATTAGAGCGCAGTTTTAAGATTTCATTTTCAGTTTTTTAATTTTATAAATTTTCCAGCAGAATTGCGACTGAATTTTACACATTTGAATGTGTAAAATTCAGTCACAATTTAATTTTTAAATTTCATTTTTGAAAAAACATTTTGTGCGTCTATTCTAATTTATAAAATCTCAAATCAATTATTCACCAACATATATCTTTTGCCAGGTAAAACTTTGACAATATTTTTCAATTCGAGTTCAAAAAGAATACCAGCGATAGCGCTGTGCGAAAGTTGCATGGCGTTGGTGAGTGCATCAATCAAAATTCCTTTTTCAGATGTTTTTAAAAGATTAACCAATAGTGCTTCATTGGGTTTTAAATCTAAAAAAAGTTGGGGCTGAATAGCTTTAGGCGCATCTAAAGTTTCCCAACCCAAAGAATTGGCAATATCGGATGGTTTTGAAACAATCTGCGCTTTCAAAGTTTGAATGAGATGCAAACAACCCTCAGATATTTTATCGCCAATTCTGCCAGGCACTGCGAAAATTTCTCTATCGTAACTGTGCGCAATATTGGCAGTAATCATCGATCCTCCTTTAAGTGCTGTTTCAATCACAATCAACGCATCGCACATGCCAGCAATAATGCGATTGCGCATCGGAAAATGTTCTCGGTCAGGACCTTGATCGCTCGGGTATTCAGAAATTAATCCACCTTGCGTCAGCATTTTTTCCGCCATGCCTTTGTGCAAACTCGGATAGATAGTTTTAAAACCAGTACCCATAACACCGACTGTTGGCATTTTATTTTGTAAAGCTTGCCAATGGGCAGCGCCATCAACACCAATTGCCAACCCAGAAACAATAATCGGATTATAGGGCTCGAGCGCTTCAACTATTTCAGAACACATTCGCTGACCATAGCTTGAAATTTGTCGTGTGCCTACAATTGAAATAATTCTTCCATGATTTAAATCGGCAGTTCCTTTGTAATACAATAACAACGGCGCATCGAAACAATTTTTTAAACGCGTTGGATAATTGGCATCGGATTTAAACAGTACACTTATTTTGTTGTCATCTATAAATTTCATTTCGTTTTCAGCCCAATCCAATGTTTTGCCTGATGATATAGCTCGCGCAGAAACTTCACCTACATAAGGTACATTCATCAACGATTTAGTTGTTGCTTGAAAAACATACTCAGCACTTCCAAAATGATTTAAAAGGTTGTTAGCTGTTACAGCTCCGATATTGGGTGATTTAATTAAGGCTAACCGATATAGTAATTCGCTCATAGTTATTTTATTTCTCAGAGTGCAAAATAACAGATTCTCGTTATTTAACCCTTAATTTTGTTAAAATAATTCAGTTTTATTGACATTTTTAATACAAAAAATGGTTTCACTCAAAATAATGCTTATTTTTGTAGCATTAAACACTGTAATTACTAATCAAATTTTTTATGAGAAATATTTTTCCTAATATTGAGACAGGAATTATCTTTTTAGTTATCATTTCGGCATCGCTCTGGGGCATCAAATCATGCAGAGCTAAAGGTTCAAACACCATCACAACAACGAGTGTACCTGCTACTTCAGCTTTGCCTGCGTTTCAACAACGCGATACATTAGGCTCAATGGCAACACCTACATCGCCTGCATCTATACAGCGCAAAGTGAATGTGTCTAAACCGCCCACACGTCCAGCATCAGCTACTGATGTAACAGTTGTAGATCAAAATCAACTTGGTCCGCAAGTTGTAACTACTCCAGCAAATTCTGGTGTTCCTACTTCCTATAACATACCTGTAGTTCGCAGCAAAAGTCTTACAACAACTGAGCCAAGCGTTGTAGTATCGAATGCCACGCCATTATATGTTCTTATCGGCGGTTTAAACGTTCGCTCAAGTCCGAATTTAAAAGGGCGTTCTAAGGGTAAATTGCATCTGAACGATATCGTTTACTTCATGAACGAGAAAACGGATGAAGTTACCTCAGTTCATCTTGCTGATGGCACAGAAGTTTCTGCCCCTTGGTTTAAAATAAAAACAAAGAAGGGTACTGAAGGTTGGGTACATGGTTCGGGTGTTGATTTTTATAAACGTTCGCCAAAGAAGAATTTTTAGGAAACATTGACAATTTTAATTGTCAAATAGCACCCCAAAGTCAATTATTTATTTAGTTTACTTTGGGGTTTTCTATTTAAAATCGATATAAACAAGATGTAGAATAATTCTAAACACCAAACGAAACAATTTTCTGATTTTGGTGTCTTAACTTTGCAAAAAATTAAGACCTATCACAAATGTCATCGAAAAATACTGTTAATACTTTTGAGAGTCGCCACATTGGCGCCAACACAACTGAAACCACTGAAATGTTAAAAACTATCGGAGTAGATAGTTTAGAAACTTTGATAGATCAAACAGTCCCGAGTAAAATCAGGTTGAAAACGCAGCTACTTCCATTTGAGGCGCAATCAGAATTTGAATATCTGCGCGAACTCAAAAAAGTGGCAGCCAAAAATAAAGTTTTCCGCTCATACATCGGCATGGGTTATTACGGTACTATAACACCGTCTGTAATTTTGAGAAATGTATTTCAGAACCCAGGTTGGTACACACAATATACGCCTTACCAAGCTGAAATTGCACAAGGCAGATTGGAAGCGTTGCTTAATTTTCAAACTGTTGTTTCCGATTTAACAGGTTTACCCATTGCAAATGCTTCCCTTTTAGACGAAGGCACTGCTGCAGCAGAGGCGATGAATATGTTTTTTCACGAAAAAAACAAGCGCAGCGTCACTGCTCCGAAGTTATTTGTCGATAAATATGTTCTGCCTGCAACCCTCGACGTTTTAATTACGCGTGCTCAGCCGCTCGGCATTGAAATTGTGGTTGGCAATTGGAAGGAGTTTATACCTTCTTCTGAATTTTTTGGTATCATGGTGCAATATCCAAACGCCGAAGGCGCTGTTGAAGATTATCGCGCTTTTGCATTAACCTGCAATGAAAATAAAATTCACGTTATTGTTGCTGCCGATATATTATCACTCACACTTTTAACTCCACCCGGTGAATGGGGAGCAGATTGTGTAGTTGGCACAACGCAAAGGTTTGGCGTTCCGCTCGGATTTGGTGGACCACACGCAGCTTTTTTCGCCACCAAAGAAGAATACAAGCGCAATATTCCAGGTAGAATTATAGGTGTTTCTGTTGATGCGCATGGAAGAACAGCTTTACGCATGGCTTTACAAACGCGCGAACAACATATCCGTCGTGAAAAAGCAACTTCAAATATTTGTACAGCTCAGGCATTGCTTTCTATAATGGCGAGTATGTATGCGGTGTATCATGGACCCAAAGGTTTAAAAGAAATAGCCACTGTAATAAACAACAATGTTAAGGAATTAGCAAAAAAACTCACTGAAATTGGTTTTGAAGTGAAGCATGCGCATTTTTTTGATACGCTTGTTGTCAAAATTGATGATGCAAGGTTGTTTCAAGATATTAAAAGCAATGCACTAAAATACGGGATTAATTTTTGGTATAGTGAAAAAAATGAGATTCAAATAGCTCTCGATGAAACTGTAAGTCAGCAAGATTTGTCAGACATATTTTTGCTTTTCCTCTCAACGCGTACAAAAGAAACACATCAAAAGAAAAATTCCATTCATTTTGGAATTCCAAAAACATTGGAACGGAGTTCAGATTTTTTAACGCATCCAGTTTTTAATACGCATCACACAGAATCATCAATGATGCGTTACATTAAGCGTTTAGAGAATAAAGATATTTCTTTGACGCACTCGATGATTTCATTGGGTTCTTGCACAATGAAACTTAACGCAGCATCCGAATTGATACCTGTGAGTTGGTCAGAATTTGCAGATATTCACCCCTTAGCTCCGAGCGAACAAACACGTGGTTATAAAATAATTATCGATCAACTCTCGAAATGGTTGTGCAATATAACAGGTTTTACAGCTTGTTCATTTCAACCAAACAGTGGAGCACAAGGTGAATATGCAGGTTTACTGGCTATTCGCGCTTATCATTTGAGTCGTGGCGATGCACATAGAAATATTGCACTCATACCATCATCGGCGCATGGCACAAATCCTGCATCAGCAGTGATGGCAGGCATGGAAGTTGTTGTAACGGCTTGCGACGAACGTGGCAATATTGATGTAGCAGATTTACGCGCCAAAGCAGAATTACATAAAGACAATTTAGCGTGTTTAATGGTGACGTATCCATCTACACACGGTGTTTTTGAAACATCTATCAAAGATATTTGCAAAATCGTTCACGATTTAGGCGGCAAAGTATATATGGATGGTGCGAACATGAATGCACAAGTCGGATTAACAAGCCCAAATGAAATTGGCGCCGATGTTTGTCACCTCAATTTGCATAAAACTTTTGCCATTCCACACGGTGGTGGCGGACCGGGTGTTGGACCGATTTGTTGTAATCCTTCTCTCGCGCCTTTTTTGCCAGGTCATTTCCATACAAAAACTGGTGGTAAAAAAGCTATCAATGCCGTTTCGAGTGCAGTTTATGGTTCAGCGAGTATTTTATTGGTGAGTTACGGTTACGTTGCTATGCTCGGTTCGGAAGGTGTAACAAACGCTACGAAATATGCCATTCTAAACGCTAATTACATGAAAGCGCGATTAGAAAATCATTTTCCAGTTTTATATACAGGAGAAAATGGAAGGTGTGCACACGAAATGATTATTGATTTGCGCCCATTTAAATCAATATGCTCGGCGGAAGATATTGCTAAACGTTTGATGGATTATGGTTTTCATGCACCAACTTTGAGTTTTCCCGTTGCTGGAACGATTATGATTGAACCGACGGAAAGTGAAAACAAAGAAGAACTCGACCGTTTTTGCGATGCACTTTTAGAAATCAGAAAAGAAATAGATGAAATCGCAAACGGGGACTACCCGACAGATAACAATGTTTTGTGTAACGCTCCGCACACTGCTGATGTCGTTATCTCTGACGATTGGAAATATGCTTACGCACGCGAAAAAGCAGCATATCCACTACCCTATTTGAAACAAGGTTATAAAGTTTGGGCAACAGTGAGCAGAATTAACAGCGCACAAGGCGATAGAAATTTGATTTGTACTTGTCCGCCGATGGAAAGTTATATGCAGGCTTAAAACTTCGCATCATCCACCGCAAAAAGCTCTTTCTTCACGTGTTTAATAGTTTTAGATATTGTACTCGATTCGAAAGGTGATTTTAAACCTGCTATTTCAACTAATTTCAAAAATGATTCACTGCCGCCTTTTTTGCACAAACGCACATATTTTTGCCAAGCCGTTTTATGATTTTTAACATCGGCTTGCCAAAACTGAAAGGCGCAAATTTGAGCCAATGTGTAATCGATATAATAAAAAGGCGTGTTGAAAATATGATTTTGGCGCATCCAGAGCCTGCCTTTAGCTAAAAATGGGTTGCCTTCATAGCTTTTATGCGGCAAATACTTTTTTTCTATTTTTTTCCATTCAGCACAACGCTCTTCAGTTGTCATTTCTGGGTTCTCATAGATTATGTGCTGAAATTCATCTACTGCAACGCCATAAGGAATAAATTGTAAAGCAGCGGCCAAATGCGCAAAATGGTATTTTTCTGTGTCATCGCCAAAAAATAAATTCATATAAGGCAATGTAAAAAATTCCATGCTCATCGAATGAATTTCACAGGCTTCATACGTTGGGAAATAATATTCGAACAGCGGCATGTTTCTGCTTTCAAACATCTGGTATGCGTGACCTGCTTCGTGTGTCAGAACATCAATATCGCCACTCGTGCCATTGAAATTCGAGAATATAAAAGGTGTTCTATTATTCGGTATAAATGTGCAATAACCACCTGTATGCTTACCTTCTTTTGCCACTAAATCCAATAAATTATTATTGAGCATTGTAGAAAAAAAAACATTTGTCTGAGGCGAGAGCTCACTGTACATTTTTTTCGCCGCTTTGATAATGTCATCGGGCGTTCCTTTAGGAGTAGGATTTCCAGATGCAAACCTAAATTCCTCGTCGAAATAACACAATTTATCTACACCAATCCGATTTTTTTGGCGTTCAGCAATTTCTGAAGCAATAGGTACAATGTTCTTTCTTACAGCTTCTCGGAAATTGGCAACATCGCAGGCATTATAATCGGTACGCATTAAACGTGCATAGCCTAATTCTATAAAATTCTTAAACCCTAAAGTTGTAGCAATTTCTGTACGCGTTTTAACCAAACTGTCGAAAATACCGCCAATTATTTCATAGTTGGTTTCATAGAATTTCCATTTTGTTTCGAGTGCTTCTTTCCGCGTAGCCCTATCTGTAGCACTTTCATAAGCGCGAATAGTAGATAGGTTTAATTTTTTACCCCTGAAATTAAATTCAGCACCCGCCATGAGTTTCATATACTCAGTCGTCAAATTATTTTCGCGTTGCATGAGCGGAATAATTTCTGGCGAAAATGTTTTGAGACTTTGTTCTGCAAGCGCAAAAATTTGTTGTCCAAATTTTTCTTCTAATTGCGGTCGCAAAGCATGATTTACCAATGTGCTATAAAATTCGGATTTTAATTCTTCTACATAAGGTAAATTATTATTGAAGAATTCATTTTCAGCCACATAGAAAGCATCTCGAGTATCAATAGAATACCGAACTTCGCAAATTGTCGCCATCGTAAAAAATGTTTTTCGCAGCGTATTCATTTTCTGAATTGCTGTTAGAGCATTTTCTATACTTGTACTTTTGGCTAAGTCTGTAATATATTTTTTACTTGAAGCAAGAAAAGATTTTAAATTGGGACGCTTATATATAATAGTATCGAAAGATTTTGGCATTTTTAAATTAAACTTTGATTTTCCAAATGAGTAAGGAGTGCGAAAATAAGTTGTAAAATATAATTTAAGAACATAAAAGGAAAATTGTTTGATATTTTAGATTCAAACTTCTTTCAAATATGTCTCTAATAAAGCATCATCCAAGATCTCCCAAGTGTGGTCGTACAAAAGTTTGCAAGTTGCAATGTATGTGTAAGGTCTATTTCTCCCCCATTCGTTAGGACCAATGAGCGAAATAGTATGCGTCTCATCTCTCTTTTTATACAAATGGTAAATATGCCCCATTACAGGTCTGAAATTGAGCGCTGCTTGATAAATCATTTCTGAAATATGTTTGCGCTTTTGTAAATCTTTCGCCTGAGCGACTAAAGTTTCCATTTGTTCACGCAATTGATCCATTTGTCGATCCGTTTGCTCATACATGGCTGTCATGGAATTGCCTTTTACGCGCCCTAAATCTTCTGGGCGAATAACGGCACCGCTTGCCGTATGGGCATAAGGCAATAAACCTGGATTCACTGCTACTTTTGTTGGGTCTATCGGATTGATAAATTCTTCTTTATCTGTATTGTTTTCGCTTGAAGTATCGTTATTTTGCTCCCTAACGTCGTTTAACATAAATTGTAATTCAAAAATTTAATATCTTGCACGCGTAAAAAAAATAAGAACAAAATTAATGTGTATTTGTTGGTTAAACTTATTGTAAGTTATCAAAACATAAATTAATTGTCAAAATAAATGATTTTTTGTCCAAGCTGTCATGCGCATTTAGTCGATAATGCTAAATTTTGTCATCAATGCGGTGCACACGTAGAGGTGCCATTGCACGATTGTCCGCATTGTTTGCAGAAAAATCCGCTGGGAGCAAAGCGTTGTTATTTTTGTTTGGAAGATTTATATGCTTTAGATTTAAATTCAAAAAAATCGAATTCAAAGTCTCATCAAGGTTTTACATTAGATTTTTCTGATACTTACAACATTGAGGAACAAATTAAAAACCTTTTTTTTGATACGCTCAAAAAAGTGACAACTTGGTATGAGCCTTCGCAAGCACCGCAATTTCTAAATTTAATCATTTCAAAAAAATTTACCATATTTATTGAACGTAGGACGCGTCAAGCAGCCTTAGAATTGAGCACGCGGTTTCACAATTTGGGTGAACCGAGCAGAGCTAAATTAGAGCGCGATGCCGAAAATATGGTTTATCATTGGGTTTTGTATTTTTTAGTGAATGAATGCGACGAAGAAATTTCGCCACCGCTTTCCTCTAAAATATTGCAACACGAAAAATTTGCGCCACAACAAGCTGGGTTAAAGCAACTCATTTGCGATTATTTAGATTTTGACAACGAAAAACTCCTTTTTTATTACAATGCAATTGAAATCCCAAGCAATAAATTAGAAAGCGCTTACATGAATTTTCTCTTCACAGCTAAAGATGAATATCCGTATTTTATTTCTGATCTGAGCCTAAGTGGAACAAACAAAGAAGGTTTTTCGATGACACCTTTTGCTATTTATTGGCGCAGCGATTTTAATGCGCCTAAAAAAATTTATTATCATGCGCTTGAAACTTTACATCGTGAAAAAAACTGGGTGACTATTAACAAAGAATTTTTTAATGTCAAGAAACATTTTAATTTTAAAATTCTACTACTCTTAGAACGTTTGCGTTTAATTTACAATTAAAATAGTTTATAATATATTTTGAGTTAACAAAGTTTATCATTTAACACTTTAATAAAATTTTCTCCAACAAATGTTAGCGAACAAAAAAAATTATTTTTTACTTTATACTCAGAAAAAACATTTATGAATTACTGAGTCACTTATTTTTTTAGTTCCTGCAATAGATAATCCGTTTAGAGGTGAATTTAGCGTTGGTACCGATGCTTTTGAACTGATTTATAAGGATATGAAATGAATTGTCGGGGCGTATTGAATACCCCTAAGATTTGTCGTTTTCAACTAATAAAATAATTCAACCAAAAGAAACCCATGAGGTAAATCCATAGGTAATCGAGAAAGTGCCAATATCTTGATAGCAACCGCAAACGCAATTGTTTTACGGGATCTGCAAAATAAATCAATACAGTAACAGGATCGCGCATTTTAGCGATGGCATTATAGAAAAAAACAAGAAAAAAAGGCAATCCACCTAAAATATGGAACACGTGAATAATCGAAATAGCATAAACATAACTCGAAAGATTTCCACCTTCAAAAAGTCTTGGATTTTCAGTTTTAAGTATTTCCCAACCAAGATATTGAAGCGCCATGAATAAAAACGTTACTAAAATGGTCAATAACAACATTCTTTGATAGCCACGTGTGTCATCCAATTTATATTTTTTCTCTGCCTCTTTTAACAATAAGCTGGATGAATATAAAACTAATGTATTGAGCAAAAATAAAATTGGTATTTTAATGGGTGGTTGGTGGGTCGTAAATCGCGTGTACATAAAAGCAGCAGAAAGTCCAACAAATATCATTGTTAAACCAGCGAGAAACAAATACAGCATTATACTGTAGGGATGCGTTCGAAGCGAAGAGAAGTCGTTTAAGCGTTGGTTCATACGAATTTTAAGAAATGCTTATAAATATAAAACCAACAGTTTTAGAATAACAATTGTTCACTGGGTTTAAGTCTCAAAACTAATCTAAGTTGCTATAAATATCACTTAAAGGCAAAGGGCAATTATTCAATACTTCAAGAATCGCAATAGATTCTTCTCTCAAATAAATATTAGGTATCCAAGCAAAATTAAGCAAGTTTTTTCTAAAATCAAAATTCATAGTGTAGAGACAAGGCAATGCCTTTTATCTACAAAAACGGTTATTGCTGTTGAAAAACGTAACGCACAATATTTGCACCCATTTGCAAAGCTTTAGTGCGAATTTCTTCAGGATCGTTGTGCACATCGTCCCAACCATCTCCCAAATCAGATTCGTAATTATAAAAAGCAATTAAACGGTTTTTATAAATGAGACCATAACCTTTTGGTGGTTTACCATCGTGTTCGTGAATTTTCGGAATGCCATTTGGGAATTCATATTTTTGATGGAAGATCGGATGATTGTAAGGCAACTCTACCAAATCGAGTTCAGGAAATACTTTTTTAATCGCAACGCGAATGTATGGATCCATTCCATAATCGTCATTGATGAATAAAAATCCACCTCCGAGTAGATAAGCACGTAAGTTTTCCGATTCTTGTGTATTAAAAACCACGTTGCCATGACCCGTCATATAAACAAATGGGTGATTAAAAATTTCTGGACTTCCAGCTTCAACGGTGGCATACTCGGTTTCGAAGGAAGTACCGAGGTTTTTATTACAAAACGTCGCTAAATTTTTGAGTGAATTGACATCGTTATACCAATCGCCACCGCCATTATATTTTAAAAGCGCAAACTTAAGAGTTGGTTTCGCACTAAAAGCGAAAAGGGACACAACAACAACAGAACCTGCTATTATTTTAATGAATAACTTTTTTGTTTTTCTTTTTTTGGTGTTCGACATCTGTAAAATATTTTTTTAAAAATTAAAAAAAAATTATTGATTTAAAAGCGCAATAGTATGGCAGGCAACTAAACCTGCTGTTTCCGTCCGCAAGCGCGTGTTCCCTAAACTGACGCTGACGAAATTTTGCTGCTCTGCTTTTTCTACTTCAGCAGCCGTAAAATCGCCTTCGGGACCTATCAGTATAACGCAATCGGAAGCATTTTGGTACAAGTTTTTTAACAATGGTAGCGAATTACTATTGCAATGTGCTATAAATTTTTGATCCAACGCTTTAGAATTTTTTAAAAATTTCTCTAATGATAGCAGTGGATTTAATTTGGGTAAATATCCACTCAACGATTGTTTCATAGCTGAAATAATAATTTTTTCTAATCGCTCTGGTTTAATAACAGTTCGCTCACTCCTCTGACAAAGTAAAGGCGTAATGGATGTAATTCCAATTTCAGTCGCTTTTTCTAAAAAATATTCGAGGCGTTCAAGGTTTTTAGTCGGTGCAATAGCAATATGGCAAAAGCTCGATATGTTAAATTCGTCAGCAATTTTTAATAATTTTAATACGCATTTTTTCTTTTCAATTTGGTAAATCGTTGCTTCATAAATTTTGCCGTCACCGCACGTAACATGCACATTATCATTGAGTTTTAAACGCAAAATCTGCGTTGCATGAGCAGTTTCTTCCTCGTTTAAAATTGCAAAATCATTATCAATACTGAGTGAATAAAATAACTTCATTATAGAATAATTTATGTTTTTTTAAATATAGATTTTGATATTAAAAAAAAGCTATTATATTTGCAGTATATTTAACAGTATTCATAATCTCGACAACTTAACATCTCATGAGTTTAAATTTTTTACTTTTCGCTCTATGCGCGCTTTTTTTAGTAACAACTTTATTTACTAAAAAATTCACAGACCAAAACGCTTAAACCTTTAAAAGTTTATGTTTTGAAAAAAAATGCCTTGCCACCGTGCGAGGCATTTTTTATTTTGAAGCTTTTTTAAACTTCTTCGCTTTCATATTTTTTAATCCAAAAAGAATTCAAAGTTCTCGTACTTTCAATTTGAATAATTTGCTGATTTATCATTTCCAACAGTGCCAAAAAAGTAACCACCGCGTGCATTCTATCTTCTAAATTCTTAAACACATCCGTAAAATCGAGCGTTTTGTTCTTATCCAACGATTTTAAAAGAAAATCGCGTTGCGTTTCAATCGTATATTTGTATTCTGCTACTTCGTGAACAAAGTCTGGTTTTTTAGTATCGAATTGATGAAGTAAGCGCTCAAAGGTTCTCAATAATTTAAAAAGCGTCAAGTTTTGCAGTTCAACATCAACTAAAGCTGTAGTTGCTATACTTTTTAATTCATCCGTTACATTACCACGCTCTTCGCGCAAAGCACGATCAGTTTCCAATCGACGCATTTCATCTAAAACATCCTTAAATCGCTTATATTCTAACAATTGATTAGTTAATTCTTGCCGAGGGTCAACTTCTTCACCTTCTTCATTAATTGTGGGTCTTGGAATGAGCATTTTGGCTTTTATTCGCATCAGCGTTGCAGCCACTACAATAAAATCGCCTGCTAAATCAATGTTCATTGATTTAGCAGTGTGCATATAATCGAGAAAATCGTTAGTGATTTGCGCTATCGGAATATCATAGATTTCGAGTTCATCGCGTTCAATAAAAAACAAAAGTAAATCGAATGGTCCCTCGAATTTTGAAATTTTAATATTAAATGACTTGCTTTGCTGCATATTTTACGCTACAATAATCAACTTTTTTGAAATACCCTGCAAATGTCTTATTTTTTAGATAAATTTGTGCATGGAATTTTTAGTTCAACACATAGAAGCGTTAATTTTTACGGCAACGGAAGCCATTCCGTTGCGCGAATTACAAAATGTATTAAATGCTACATTTCAAACTGAGTTTACCGAAGCGCAAATTTTGGAATCTATTGAGGTTTTGAAGTCGCGGTATTTAAATCCAGAATTTGCGTTCGAAGTTATTGAATTGGCACAAGGATTCCAATTTTTGACTAAACCCGCTTATCATGCTGCTGTAAACACGCTTCTCCGTCAAAGTTCGAAAAAGAAACTGTCCCAAGCGACATTAGAAACTTTAGCCATTGTAGCCTATAAACAACCGATTACAAAAACAGAGATTGAAAATATTCGAGGTGTAGCCTGCGATTATGCGATTCAAAAGCTACTTGAAAAAGAGTTAATCATCATAACAGGCAGATCGGAACAAGTTGGAAAACCATTACTGTACGGTGCATCCGAAAAATTTATGGCGTATTTTGGCATTCGCAATATGAACGATTTGCCTAAACTCAAAGATTTTAAGACTTTTGAGAATGCTATTGGTGAATTTGAAGCAGAAAGCGCGAACAGTTAAAGGGTAAAAAGTGTTTATAATTATTAAACCTCGTAGGTTTAAATAAAATAATTTTTTTAAAATGATCGAACAAGAAGATTTAATTATCAATAAAGTTGCTGAAAGTGGATTAATTACTTTAAACCTAGAAACGTATTTTCCAAAACAGGAATTTGCTATATTTGATTTGAAAGATTATCTTTTCATGGAACTCATTCTGAAGGAAAAAGATTTTCGCGCTGCTTGCAAATCGCATGAATGGGAGCAGTATAACGATAAAATACTTTTGGTATATTGTTCAACCGATGCCATAATTCCTATGTGGGCATATATGTTGGTAGCACAGCATGCCGCAAATTTAGCCTTCACAATTTTCCAAGGAACACGGGAAGAATATTTAAAAGCGCATTATGCACGTGTCATTTCTGAATTAAACACGTCAGAATGGAGCGACAAACGGGTTGTAATTAAAGGATGCGGCGATTTAGACGTACCTGCAGAAGCTTATGTTGGAATTACACGCGTATTAACACCGCATGTTTTGTCGATTATGTACGGAGAACCATGTTCAACAGTACCTATTTACAAAAAAGCACGTTTACATCAATAGTAAAAGGTAAACATACACCTAAGCAATTTTTTATGGCAGTAGCAACGGCGAAAAAAGAAAAAATTTTTTTTTATAGCGATGAAGACAAATTGGATATTCAGCGTGCCTACCGCCGTCTGCTCAAAAGTATAAAATCGCCTTTAGTTGGCGATGACCAATCGAATATTCGTAGTGCTTATGAACTTGCGGTTGAAGCACACAGCGAACAACGCCGCAAAAGTGGCGAAGCCTATATTTTACACCCTATTGAAGTAGCACGCATTTGTGCCGAAGAAATTGGATTAGGACCCACAGCTGTTATCGCGGCTTTGCTCCACGATGTTGTTGAAGATACACCTACTTCGTTAGAAGAAATAAAAGAACAGTTTGGTGATAAAATTGCCATTATAGTCAAAGGCTTAACCAAATTAGAAGAAACAGATTTAGAAAATAAAGATTATTTGCAAGCCGATAATTTGAAAAAAATTGTGGGTTCGCTCATTGTTGATACGCGCATTGTACTCATAAAAATGGCAGATAGGTTGCACAATATGCGTACTATGGGTTCAATGCCCCAAAACAAACAATTAAAAATTGCAGCAGAAACTGAATATATATATGCACCTTTAGCACATCGTTTAGGTTTGTATAAATTCAAATCGGAGTTCATGGATTTGTGTTTAAAAATAACGCACCGACAAGAATATACTGAAATTGCCCGACAACTCAACGAGACCAAGACTGCGCGCGAACAATATATTGAATCTTTCATAAAACCCCTCATTGATTCTATCAATAAACTTCAAGTACCGTATAGAATTTCTGGTCGTCCCAAATCAATTTATTCTATTTGGAATAAAATTAAACAAAAAAATGTACCATTTGAAGATATTTACGACCTTTTCGCCATCCGAATAGTTTTAGACGTTGCAATTGAGCGCGAACGCAATATTTGTTGGCAGGTTTATTCTGAAGTAACCAACATTTATACACCGCTACCTGAACGTATTAAAGATTGGACAACGCGACCAAAATCGAATGGGTACGAATCGCTTCACACAACTGTTATTGGCCCGGGCGGTAAATACGTTGAAGTTCAAATTAGAACTGAGCGTATGGATGAAATTGCCGAGCGGGGCTATGCAGCCCACTGGAAATACAAAGGCGTTAAAACTCAAAATGATGTTTTTGATATCTGGCTTTCGAGTGTGCGCGAAATGATTGAAAAAGCAAACTCCGAAAACAATAGTATTGAGTTCATCAACGATTTTAAACAGGCAAATCTTTTCGAAAACGAGGTATATGTATATACACCTAAAGGCGATTTAAAAATGTTGCCGAAAGGTGCAACCGTTTTAGATTTTGCCTTCGCAATACATACCGAAGTAGGTTTACATTGCCATTCCGCAAAAATTAATGGCATTATTGTTCCTTTGAGTTATAAAATTCAGAATGGCGACCAAATTACCGTTGAAACCAATCGAAAAAGAAAACCCTCCGAAGAATGGCTTTTATGGGTAATGACTTCTCGGGCGCGGGATAGAATTCGCCAATCGCTGAGAGAAGAACAAAAATTAGTTGCCGAAGAAGGTAAAGATAAATTGTCGCGCAGGCTTGATAATTTAAAGGTAGACTTTGAGACTTCTGCCGAGTTTCTGATGAAACAGTTCGGATATAAAACGCGCACTGATTTGTTTCTCGCCATAGCATCCGAGAATATTAATTTGCAAGAAGATTTAAAAGTCTTTAAAATTGAGCGCAATAAATTTGTTCTACCCGACGACGAGAAACCCAAACCCTCACGCGCAGATGAACCCCGTGTTTTCAATAAAATTGATACATCGCTTGAACTATTTATTAATAGTGAGCGCGCAACACAATACAATTATTCGCTTGCTGAATGTTGTAATCCTGTTCAAGGAGACGATATTTTTGCATTTGTTATGTCGAACGGTCAGTTTAAAATCCACCGCTCAACTTGTTCCAATGCCGATAATTTGCGCTTATTTTATGGTTATCGCGTTTTAGAAGCTAGTTGGGGAATGTCGCGGAGTTCGAGTTTTACTGTCGAAATTCTCATAACTGGTGTCGATGCAGGTCCAGGAATGATTGAACGTTTATCAAACACCATTTCATCCGATTTGGGTTTGAATATTCGCGCACTTCGCATTGAAGGTCATTCAGGGTTTTTTGAAGGTAAAATAAATATTGATGTTACAGATACGCATCAACTCGATTTGGTAACAAAAGCATTAAAGAACTTGGATGGCATTACAAATGTTATAAGAGTATAGTTGATAGTTGATAGTTGATAGAATTAATGAGAAAATGGAATATACCGAATTAGACGTTTGGAAAAAAACAAGAGCGTTAGCGAAAGAAGTTTATATTATTACTAAGAATTTTCCTAAAGAAGAAATTTTTGGTTTAGCCAACCAAATCAGGAGATGTGCTGTCTCTGTTCCATCAAATATTGCTGAAGGATTAGGAAGGAACACTTCAAAAGACACGCTTCATTTTTTATTTATTGCAAGAGGCTCATTATATGAAATTGAAACACAGTTTTATCTCTCAAATGATCTAAATTACATAGAAGAAAGTGATTTAAATAGTTATTTACAAAAAATTGCAGAGTGTAAAAAATTGCTAAATGGTTTTATAAATTATTATCAAAAATTAGTCGAAAATAAAAATAACAAAGTTGATTGAATAGTCACAAACTATCAACTATCAACTATCAACTATCAACTATCAACTAAAATGACAATAAAAATTATTTCTCCCGAAGTCAAGCAAGAAGTCAATCAGATTTTTGCTGCTTATTTAGAAAGTTCAGGATTTAGAAAAACACCTGAGCGCGCTGCTATTTTGGAAGAAATTTATTCGCGCAACGATCATTTCGATGCAGAATCACTCTATATTGAAATGAAAGCCGATCGCTACCGTGTCAGTCGTGCAACAGTGTATAATACTTTGGAGTTGTTGGTCAATTGCGATTTAGTTCAGAAACACCAATTCGGTAAAAATATAACGCTCTACGAAAAAAGTTACGGATTCAAACAGCATGACCACGTTATATGTACTAACTGCGGCAAAATCGTTGAATTCTGCGACCCACGCATCCATCAAATCAAACAACTCATGAGTGAAATGCTGCAATTTAAAATCACACACCACGCGCTTAATTTGTATGGCATCTGTAGTTCTTGCGAAATAAACGGTACTACACCTATTGCAAAATCCAAACCCGATTATGTGACGAGCGATTTGTTGTTGGGTGATTAAAATAATTCAATGCGCCACTTAATTCTCTTATCCACATTGTTTTTCTTCGGTTGCCGTAGTGATCATTATTTAAATGTAGAATTTATTAAAAAATATGGTCGCGACAATTTTGAGGAGTTTAAAAATTACTCCGTGTTTATCAGGTCTGGTGATTTGATTGGAGAAGAAATTGTTTTTATAATGGATGAGAATTCTGAATTTACTCAAAAAAATGCGCTTTTTGTTGTCGATTTAAATCCAGAGTTAAAAAAAATAAAATCGACGAGCTGCCACCTGCTAAGTGATAGTACATTGATTGATAAAAAGCTTTTAGAGTCTTTAGTTTTAAAGTTTAATAAATATCCAATTGGAGCAATTTCTGTAGATAGCAATTCAAATGTTTTTATCAGCGGTAGAATTATGCACGATACTCAAATGGTTCGTTTTAGCGATGTAAAATACAAAACTGCTAAATATGAAAATTGGGAGCATGTCCAAGATAATTGGCACATTAATCCTTAATATTAAAAATAAGGTATTAAGACTTACTGTGCAAATCCAAAACACAATCAGAAAATTTTTAATTATTTATAAGCTCTTTCACAAAACAAAATTTAAAATTAAACTGTAATTTTTTTAGTTGCATTTGAAAAACAAAATTTAGAAAATCATTTGAAATTAAATCCTAATCCAAATTAACCTTTCTACTCAAGATTATTACAACTACCTCCTTTGTTCGAATTTAAAAATAGAATTAAGTTCCGTAATTCGTAATTCGTAATTCGTAATTGATTATCTTTGCGCCTTATTTTTTTAAAGCTTATTTTCGATGAAAATTGATGTTATTTTAGGTTTGCAATGGGGTGATGAAGGCAAAGGGAAAATTGTAGATTACTTAGCAGATACATACGACATAGTAGCGCGCTTTCAGGGCGGACCGAATGCTGGTCACACATTAAAATTTGGTGGCAATAAATATGTTTTGCACACGGTGCCTTCGGGCATTTTTCGCGAAAACCTCATTAATGTCATTGGAAATGGTGTTGTGATAGACCCTATTACTTTGGTGCGTGAATTAGATAATTTAGATGCTGTAAAAGTGAATTATCTGGATAGATTGTTGGTTGCGAAAAAAGCGCATCTTATTTTGCCTACTCACCGCCTGCTCGATGCGGCAAGTGAGGCATCGAAAGGGAAAGAGCGCATTGGTTCTACCTTAAAAGGCATCGGACCAACGTACATGGATAAAACGGGGAGAAATGGTTTACGCGTGGGTGATATTTTTGAAAAAAACTTTCTCGATAAATATCAGTCTTTAGTTCAAAAACATTTAGACTTAGCGCGTTTGTATCCTGCGGTGGAATTTAATTTAAAGGAGGAAGAAGAAAAGTGGTTTGCGGCTATTGAACGCCTCAAATTATTACGCACCATCAACGCTGAGTATTATATCAACAAGGCGCTGAAAGAAAATAAACGCATTTTAGCAGAAGGTGCGCAAGGTGCTATGCTCGATGTAGATTTTGGCACGTATCCGTTTGTTACCTCGTCGAATACGATGACTGCGGGTGTTTGTACGGGTTTAGGTGTTCCGCCCTCGTGTATCGGCGAAGTGATTGGCATTACAAAAGCTTATTGCACACGTGTAGGTTCAGGTTCGTTTCCGACTGAATTATTCGACGAAACGGGCGAAAAATTGCGCTCGATTGGTGCAGAGTTTGGTAGCACTACCGGTAGATCGCGTCGCTGCGGTTGGATTGATTTACCGCAATTGCTTTATACTACTATGCTCAGTGGTTGCACACAATTGTGCATCACTAAAATAGATGTTCTCAATACTTTTAACGAATTAAAAATAGCGACGAAATACCATTACGCGGGCAAAACAACGGAAGAAGTCCCATTTGATATGAACACTGCTGAAGTTGAGCCGATTTATCACGAACTTTCGGGCTGGAACGCTTCTTTAGATGGCGTTAAAGATTTTGGCGGATTACCATCAGAAGCCATTCATTTCTTAGATATTATTGAAAAGTATTTGGGAATACCAATTACGATGGTTTCGACGGGTGCTGAAAGGGAAAAACTTTTATTGAGGGATAAGTGATTGGTGATAAGTGATAATGCTGTAAACTTATCACCTATCACTTACAAAGAAATGCCTCTCCTCCAAAAAATAAAATCATCTTGCCCCAAAATCATAGCCCGCGTATCGTATTCACCGCTCGCTAAACCGATGACATATTCGAGAATTTCTTCGCCTATTTCCTCAACTGTTTTTTTGCCTGTAATGATGTCGCCACAGTCAATGTCGATAATATCCGTCATGCGTTTGGCGAGAGCATTATTAGTCGAAAGTTTTACCATCGGTGAAATAGGATTGCCAGTGGCAGTACCGAGACCTGTTGTGAATAGTTGAATAGTCGCACCAGCGCCAGCCATACCTGTTGTAGCTTCTACATCGTTACCGGGTGTACAAACCAAACTCAATCCGCCCGATTTTGTTGCGTAACCGCCATAACCGACGGCATCAACGACAGGTGAAGTGCCACCCTTTTTGGCTGCTCCTGCGGATTTAATCGCATCGGTAATGAGTCCGTCGCGAATATTGCCAGGGCTAGGATTCATATCAAAACCAACGCCCACAGCCGCTGCGCGCGCGGCGTATTCACGCATCAAAAATGAAAAGTTTTCAGCCGTTGTATCGTCAACGCATCTGTTAATAAGTTCTTGTTCAACACCGCAGAGTTCTGGAAATTCTGCCATCAAAACTTTACCACCCAGCGCAGCAATTAAATCTGCGGCATGACCAACAGCAGGATTTGCAGAAATTCCCGAAAAACCATCAGAGCCACCGCATTTTACACCAATGCTGAGTTTATTGAGTGGCGCGTCAGCACGTTCAAGTTTGTTAATTTCTACCAGACCCAAAAAGGTTTGTCGCGTTGCTTCGCTGAGCATGGTGTATTCACTTTCCCATTTTTGGCGCTCAAAAAACAAAATAGGCTTTTTGAAATCCGGGTCTTTTTTCTTGATTTCGTTTTGCAAAATCTCAAATTGTGCATTTTGGCAACCGAGACTGAAAACTGTTATACCTGCCACGTTTGGATTGTGTGCATAGCCTGCTATCAAAGCACACAATCTGTTGGCATCGTCGCGCGTGCCACCGCATCCGCTTTCGTGCGTCAAAAATTTAATGCCGTCTACGTTTTTAAAAAGTCTGTTTGCCCGAAAATCAGTAGGATTTTCTTTTGAAAACATAAATCCTTCTGTTGTTCCGTTTTGTTTATAATAAGCAGCTAAATCGTGTAGTTGCTGACGGTGAATATCGGGTTGCGCATAACCTAATTCTTTCAAAAAAGCATCTTTGAGCGTCAGAATATCGCGATTTTCGCAAAAAACCATTGGCACTACCAACCAAAAATTACGCGTACCGACTTGTCCATCGGCGCGATGAAATCCTTTAAAAGTTCTGTTTTGAAATTTAGTTACACCGGGCGCGTGCCAATGATATTCTGAAGTGCGCGCCCCAAAACTTTGCGCCGCATGAGATAGATTTTCTGTACTGATTAATCCACCCTGCGGAATTTCTTTTTTGGCTTTACCTACCAAAACACCATACATTTTCACCGCATCTCCCACAGTCAAAGCGGTTGTTGTAAATTTGTGTTTTGCTGCAATATCGTCGTGCAATTCAAAATGCGCGTGCTTAAAACTAATTTTTTTCCCTTTCGGCAAATTCTGCAACGCCACAAGCGCATTGTCATCGGGATGTATCTGAAGAAAACTATTCATTTTTTAATGATTAATGGTTAATGGTTAATGGTTAAATGCCATTGGAAAAATTAACCATTGACCATTAACCATTAACCATTATTTAAAAGGGTGCCATGTTCCCAAAATATTTTTTATCGTATAACTTTTAACATCTTCTTCCGTTAATTGTTTCGACCAAGCGACGCGCATTTCTGGGTTTGCACCTGCACCAAACGATTTATATTCCGAAAATCTTGCTGTTTTTTCATTTCTTGGGTTGTTCCAATTGTGCCAACCTTCAGGCATAATGTGTTTACCCATTTCGCACCGAATATAAGCGGTTGCACCATTCGGCTGCCAAGGCCTTCCAAGTGAAACTTTCGTCAAAGTGTCATCGGCATTAAGTTTGCAATCGAGAAAAACAAAACCGAACGGAATCTCACGTGGCGTTGAAGGTGCTGTAATGTGCGATCTCTTTTTGGAATGAATCACGCAATGATTAAAAACTGCTGTTGCTGGACCGAAAATAAAATCAGTCGTTCCTTCAATTCTGCAATTTTCGTAGTATTGCTTTGAACCTGTACCGCTACAAAATAAAATATCTTGAAAGCCTTGTATGGTGCAGTTTCTAAAAGCCAGACGCGTGCCATGCGCAAAAACTGCCACTGCTTGACCCGCAGTAAAGCCAGCATTATTCTCGAAAGTCAAATTTTCAGCCACAAAATCATCGCCATAAATAAAAAAACTCGCCGAGTTCCAAGTATTGATGGTATCGCCATTCGCCAATTTTTTACGGGCGTGGTTATCGTAAGTTAATACTGTCGAGCTTCTTTCCTCACCAACTATTTTCACAAAATTATGAAGCGTATCTAAAACCAATCGCTCTTTATACGTTCCTTTTTTTATAAAAATCGTAAAAGTGTCCTTGTTATTAATGGGCACAGCATCAAGTGCAGCCTGAACTGTTTTGTAATTTCCTGACCCATCTTTTGCAACAGTTATACGCAGAGTTTGCGCGTAAGTAGCGTAGCAAAAAAAAACAAAGAGTATGCTGTAAAGTTTCATTTTTATTTAAGGCAAATGCCCATTCTTTATTGTTTGTACCCCAGCCTAAAGGCTGGGGTTATATTATTTTTACTATGAGAATTCTTTAAGTATCAAGTTTCAAGGGTCAATAGTTAGGTATCAGCCCACGAAAAAACCTGGCCCCTGAGAACTAGTATCCGGGGTTCTGCGTCAACTTCCCTTGATATGCATCAAGCGTCGCTTGATCAAAAGGAAATAATTCGCTTTTATTGGGAGTGAAGAATTCTGCAACACCTTGATAGAGTTGTAAACCATCAATCAAGTTAGTTGTGATGTGCTGCCGCCAATCCAATTTCGTCCACCCAGTTAAAGTCGTTGGCACATCGGTTGGTTTATAGAAAGATTGGTAGAAAACAAGTTCTTCGCCATTGTTTTTCCAGTACTGAGTTAAAGGAACATTGACATATTTGCCCTTAGCATCGCGAATATCTTGAATAGCTTGACGCGTATCTGCAATTTTTTGAGTGAGTAAATTCCAGCGAATCAAATCGAATTTACGGATTCCTTCGCTTCCAAATTCTAAATAACGCTCATTCACTATAGCATTAAAAAAACTATCTTTACTGCTTGGTGTAACGCCAATTTTTGATTCATTGCCTTTATAAGCGCGCTTTCTAACTTCTTCAAAAGCCGATTTAGCCGCTGCAGTTGCACCACCGTTAATTTCGTTTTCAGTTTCGGCAAACATGAGCAGCACATCAGAAAAACGAATAACAGGCCAGTTATAACCTGGGTTTAAAGCTGTACCAGGTAATAATGGTACGCGCCAATCGCGACGGAATTTACCATCGGTGAGTTCACCCAATCGACGCGGTGTTTTTATATTGGTTGAAGATGGCACTTGGTAATTAGTGATGGTTGTTGCAAAACGCGTATCAATGGAATCGAAGGCGTAAAAATAATTCGGCAAAACCGTTAACCCGCCACCACCAGCACCATAACGCGACGCATTGTTCAATACAGGTCCGTTATAATTTCCAAAACGACTATCTGATGTAGAATTTCCACCCCCTGCGCCGACTTCAAAAATAAATTCACCGAACGGGTCGGGCGTGAAAGAACTCATGTATTTCTTCCAAATATCTTCAAAAACAGGATTGAGCGTGTGCTGCGTTCTATTTGCCATTAAATCGGCGCATTCATCGTGTGCAATTTTGTAGAGATCGAGATAATTTGAAGGGCGCTCCATCGCTTTGGTTTTGGTTCTCAAAGAATAACCGCCTCTGAACAAAGCTAATTTTGCGCGAATCGCTTTAACAGCACCTTTAGTGATACGCTCATTGCGCGGAGAAATATCTAAACGCCAAGGCACAAAATCTTCAGCCGTTTTTAAATCGGCGAGGAGTTTATCATACGTATCATTACGGTCAGCTTGTGGCGCGAATAAATCTGTTTGCTTAAAAGCAGGCAACATTGGTGCAGGTACATCACCCCAGTTTCTGATCAATTCAAAATAAAACTGAGCACGAAGGGTTAAAACTTCACCGTAAAGACGCTTTAAATCTTTTTGTTCTTGTGCAGTGCCAGAAGTGTATTTTGCCATAAGCGGAATTTGATCTATGCACAAATTCGCTTTTTCAACGCCTCGATAGAGTTGCACGAACGGATTGCGGACTTCTACATTGCTTAAAAGCAATTGATACCGACCGACTCCGCGACGACCGTTGTCGATATTACCTGTCACAATCATGTCGTCAGAATCGTATGGATAATACATACTGATACGAATGCCATAACCATTATCACCCGAAAGTTCATCATATACGCCGAGTACAGCTGTTGTAGCGTTCGACACATCTGAAAAAACTTGTGGAACACTGTATTGCGATACAGGATCGACCGATAAATAATCGCGACAACCATAAAAGGCAAAGGGCAAAAGGCAAACGACAAATTGCCAAAGGGGAAAGTGCAAAGAACTAATGGCAAATTTTACATTTTGCAATTTGCCTTTTGATATTTTTAATAATTTCATGATATTTTAATTTTGAATTTATTTAAATCTTAAAACTTTGTGAATCTTTGTTCCTTTGTTTCTTTCTACTGAAAAATATTACAAGATTCTTCAACACAAAGGAACAGAGATTCACAAAGACGTTGAAACTAACTCCTAAAAAGTAGCATTCACTCCGAACACATACGTTCTCGACCTCGGATAACCTGCAAAATCAACACCCGGTGTTAAAGGGTCTGATAAACGCGTCGTCATTTCTGGGTCGTAGCCCGAATAATTTGTAAATACTTTCACGTTATTCACTGTGGCATAGACGCGAAGTCTCGACATGCCAATACGATTTAAAATACTGTTCGGTAGTGTATAACCGAGCGTAATATTGTTTAAACGAAGGAAAGAACCATCTTCAATATCACTCGATTTTACAAAATAGCGCTGAGAATTGGCAGGCGACCAAATTTTGGCATTTACATTGAGTGCTGTTAAAGCTTCAGGTGCAGTAACAAGAGCACCCGTATTGGGATCAATATTCGTCCAACGGTCGCGCATTTTACCCAACAAATTCAAATTTGGGAACGTACCATCCGTCCATTCAATATTATTCGCGTTGTAAATATCGTTACCGACTACGAAGTTAAGGAATACGCTACAATCAAAACCTTTATAAGCGAACTGGTTGTTCCATCCGCCCGAAAAATTTGGCGAAGTGTTACCAATAACCGAACGATCGTCGGTATTAATGAGTCCATCGCCGTTCGTATCTTTAATTTTTAAAGAACCTGGACGAATCGAACCAGAAATAGCGGCTGAACTCGGAACGCCTTTTTTAAGTGTATAAGCACCTGTCGTTGTGTTGTAATCAAAATCAGCTACAGTGTACCAACCATCGGTTTGGAAACCATACACCTGGCCCACTGGCGCGCCGACTTGCACTAAAAAATCATCCGCACCATCCGAACCTTGCCAGCCCGAGTTACGCGTTTGCTGCGTTAAACCACCGAGTGATTCAATGCGATTTCTGTTAAAAGCAATATTAAAATTACTCGTCCAGCGGAAATCCTTCGATTTAATCATATCGCCATACAACTGCACTTCTAAACCGCGATTCGACGTAGAACCCACATTTTGTAATTGCGATGTATAACCCGATGTTGGTGGAATGGCTACGGCGAGTAATAAATCTTTTCCTTTGTTTTGGTAAGCGTCAATAGTTAATTGGATGCGATTGTTGAAGAAACCTAAATCTATACCTGCATTTTGTGATTCCGTACTTTCCCATTTCAAATTGGGGTTTGCCAAAGCAGAAGGCGCAAAAGCTGGCAGAACGCTGTGATTAAGCGCATATTCACCTGTTACACCATACAACTGAGCGTACAATAAATCGCCGATACGGTTATTACCCGCCGTTCCGAAACCAAAACGGACTTTGCCTTCCGATAAAATTTTACTATTTTTCAAGAAATCCAGCGTTGTAAAACGATACGCCACAGAACCCGCAGGGAAAATAAGTAAGCCATTATCGTATTGAAACTTCGTCGAGCGATCAGCACGTGCCGAAAAACTCGCCAAAAACTTATTATCGAAATTATAATTCGCCCTACCAAACACCGAGAAAATTCGACTCGGCGGCGTAATAGAAGTTACAGGTCTAGGTTGCGAAGTACCCGACGGTGGTGCACCCAAATTCATATTCGCTAATGCTTTTTCAGCCGTGATGTCTGCCGGGAAATAGCGCGTCTCCACCGTTGAAGAATTAGCGTTGGTCTGATAAATTTCTTGCCCGACCAAAAAATCCAATTTATTTTTACCAAATTTAGGTAAATCGTACAACAAAATATTCGAATTATTAACCGTCTGATTCGCTTGCTGATCAATCGTAGCAATCGGCTGTGCACCATTCTGTTGCGCCAACGGCGTCGTTTTAGCATGAAACTGATTGACTTGCAAACCTGTGTTATCATAGCCAAACGTAGAGCGGAACGTCAGATGCTTGACGATTTCATAGCTGAAATAACCACTGAAATTAATACCGTTCGTATATTGTCTTTTATATTCTGATTGCGTTTCTAGAACAGGGTTTTCTAACTGACTCGAAGCTAAGTAATACGCTTGGTCAAATTGATCGGAAGGCAAAGCTGTTGCTATATCTAATGGTCTATATTGAATGCTGTGGCGCAAGTTACTCGTCACACGCGTGCTCGTACTCGAAGTACCAGAGCCCTTAATCGTTTGATTCAAGTATCGCACATTCACACCAAGTTTAAATTTATCACTCGCTTTATGATCCACTTTAAAATTCACCAATTTTCTATCATAACCAGATTCGAGCAAAATACCATCCTCATTATTAGAGGTCAAACTCAAATTATACGACGTGTTTTCTGTACCACCGTTGATATTTATATTATGATTTTGATACGCCGCCTGCCGACCAAACACCTGATCTTGCCATTTTAAATCCTTCGAATTTTTATATACAGATAACGTATCCCAACCCTGACCATACGATTTACCAAAAGTAGTATCGTTACCCAATTTCGCGCGCTCGTATTGCCACGCAACAAACTCGTACGGATTCAAAACATCCATCGTTTTTGTTATTTCTCTGTATCCCGCCGAGCCATTATAACTCACCCGCGTTTTACCTGAGCGCCCACTTTTCATTGTAATAATCACCACACCATTCGCACCCCGCGCACCATAAATCGCCGTAGAAGACGCATCTTTCAAAACGTCAATAGAAGCAATATCCTGCGGCGAAATAACCGACAGGGCATTTTCGACTTGAATACCATCGACAATAAAAATCGGTGAGTTATCTTGCGTGATAGAGCCACCACCGCGCACGCGAATAACGACGTTAGAACCTGGCGCTCCTTCAGAAGACGTGATTTGCACACCCGCTAATTTACCCACCAATGCCTCAGCAGCATTTGAAACAGGTATATCAGCTAATTGCTTTTCACCCAAAGAAGAAACAGCACCTAATACATCCCGCTTATTCACGGGCGCATAACCAACAATGACGACCTCATCGAGATTTTTTGATTCTGCGAGTTTTATGTTGAGCGTTGTTTGATTACCCACTAAAATTTCAGTAGGTTCAAATCCCACAAAACTGATACGCAATTTAACATCATCTTTAGCAGGTATTTCTATTGAAAATGTGCCATTTTCGTTTGTAATTGTTCCTTTCGTTAAATCTCCAACTACAAAAACACTCGCACCTATTAGTGTTTCATTGTTTTTTTCGTTAAAAATAGTACCCGTTATCGTTCGGGTTTGTGCCGAAAGCGATGTAAAGAAAGCTGAAATTAGCAAAGGTGCTAAAACCAGCAAATGCCTAAGAAGTTTTTTTTTCATACTTTAATGAGTTTAAAATAAGTTGAGAAGCTATCTTAAAAATTAAAAAAAAAGGTTTATTTGTTTTGGGAATTGAATTTTTGTTTTAGTTCTAAAATTTTAAAAAAATCAGTTGTATACTATTTTAAGTTTAATAAAATATTATTAAAGCAAATTTAGTTTGTCTTTTCTGATTTTTAAAACCAATGTGCGGAAACGTTCCCGAATTTAGATGCATAAATTTTCTTCACTACACTGATTGTTTATTATTTTGAGTTGATTTTAGAGTTAAAACAAGTTCTACATCAACTATCTAAATAATAATGTGGCAATGAAAAATACTTTTTTACTCCTTTTTCTGATTTTTACTACCAGCTTATCTCAATCACAAACAATTTGGGATAAACCAAATAATGTTGCAAAACCTTGGACGCGTTGGTGGTGGATGGGCAGTGCGGTTACTGAAAAGGGTATTAAATCACAACTCGATGCGTTCCAGAAAGCTGGATTTGGTGGCGTACAAATAGTACCAATATATGGTGCTAAAGGTTTTGAAAGTCAGTATATCCCATATTTATCGCCTAAGTGGATGAAAATGTTGGATTTTACGACACACTATGCAGAATCGTTAAAAATGGGTGTTGATATGGCGGTTGGAACAGGATGGCCCATTGGCGGACCTCAAGTAACAACTGAGGATGCTGCTACCAATCTAACCGTTCAAAATTATTCTATAGAATCGGGTGAATATCTCAAAGAAAAAATTGTTTTAAACGACCCAAAGCAGAAAGATTTGAAAGGCATTTTTCTAATTTCGGTTTTGGCTATTGATCAGAATGGAAAAGCGAATGATGTAACTGACAAAGTAACATCAAATAGCACTTTAAATTGGAAAACTGATTTGACGGGGAAATGGCAAATTGTTGCTTTTTTCAATACAAAAACGCTGCAAAAAGTTAAACGCGCAGCACCTGGTGGTGAAGGATACACTTTGGATCATTTTTCAAGCACATCACTCAAAAATTATTTCCATACTTTCGACACTGCTTTTGGTAGTTCGGCACATGGTGTGCATTCTTTTTTTAACGATAGTTATGAGGTGTATAATGCAGATTGGACTCCCAATTTTTTGGAAGAATTTAAAAAAAGAAGGGGATACGATTTGAGCTTTGAGCTATTAGCTTTGAGCTTTGAGCCTCCTCGCGAATTGACCTCGGAGAAAAGCTCACAGCTCAAAGCTAATAGCTCGAAGCTCGAAGTAAGCTCAAAGCAGTTAAGCGACTACCGCCAAACAATGAGCGAGTTAATCCTCGAAAATTTCACAAAAGACTTTACCAATTGGTCACATTCAAAGGGTGTGATGAACACTAATCAGGCGCATGGTTCGCCTGGTAATTTATTAGATTTATACGCGGCGGTTGATATTCCGGAATGTGAAACTTTTGGTAGCAGCCATTTTGATATTAAAGGTTTGAGGCGCGATAGTGCAGACATCAGAAATGTTGACCCTGATCCAGTGATGATGAAGTTTGCATCTTCGGGTGCGCATTCAAAAAATAAACCGTTAACATCGTGCGAAACATTAACTTGGTTGACCGAACATTTTAAAACATCATTGAGCCAATGTAAACCAGAAGTCGAACAAGTTTTTTTAACGGGCGTTAACCATATTTTCTATCACGGCTCAACGTATTCTCCTCCCGATGCACCTTTTCCGGGCTGGTTATTTTATGCTTCAGTGAATTTTGTTCCTCACAATAGTTTATGGAATCATTTAAATGGTTTGAATGAATATATTACGCGCTGCCAAACAATCTTGCAAGCAGGTGAATCGGACAATGAAATAAAAGCGTATTGGCCCATTTACGATGCTTGGAACAATCAAGAATACTACGAACAGTCTGATTTAAATCTTCCCAAAAATCAAGTAGAGACGTTGCATGCAACGTCTCTACAACTAAATCATATTGATTTCCCATTTGCAATTCACTCCATTGATAAATGGTTGCACCCTACCCCATTTTATAAAAATGTAGTCGATTTGCAAAAAAAAGGATTTTCGATTGATTTTGTGAGCGATAAAATGATTTCTGATTTAGTTGACGGTTGTCAGTTGTCAGTTGACAGTTTAAGAGCACCAAACAAACTGTCAACTGTCAACTGTCAACCGTCAACTATATTGATTTCAGAATGCCATTTCATGCCCATCAACACTTTGAAAAACATAATTAAATTGGCTGAAAATGGGAATACCGTCGTTATTCAGAGTTTACCTAAAGATGTACCCGGTTTATTTAAATTAGAAGAACAACGTGATACTTTCAAAAAAATAATTTCTTCACTTAAATTTGAAAAAATTAAGAATAGTTTAAGCTTGTGTCTAATCGGAAAAGGCAAAATTATTTTGAGTTTCAATGTTCAATCAGGATTAGAATATGCGCAATTGCGAAGAGAAACTTTAACAGATGTGGGTTTAAAGTTTATACGCCGAAAAGTCGCTGATGGCAAATATTATTATTTGGTAAATCACACAGCTAATGACATCGATACAATCATTAATATTGAAACACCCAGCAATAGCGTAGAAATTTTAAATCCTCAAACTGGAGATACAGGTTTAGCACAAAGCTCAATTGTAAATAATTCAACTCTTGTAAAAATTAAATTAGCTTCAGGTGAAGCGCTTTTTTTTAAAACCTCGAGTAATAAATCAAATTTATCTGATTGGAAATATTTAAAGCCAACTAACAATGAAATAGCTTTAAATAATGAATGGCAACTTCATTTCACCCAAGGTGGACCTTTTATGCCTTCTGATAAAAAAGTTTTAAAGCTACAAAACTGGACAGATTTTGCCGATACATCAACCCAATCATTTTCCGGCACAGCCGAATACACAACAAAATTCTTTCTAAATAAAAAAAATGGTGCCGATTACGAATTAAATCTGGGCAAAGTCAATGAATCAGCAAAAATTACTATTAATGGTCAAAATGCGGGACTTGTTTGGAGTCATCCTTTTAAATTAAAAATTGGGAAGTATTTGAAACAGGGTGAAAATTCAATTACAATTGAAGTCGCCAACCTCATGGCGAATAGAATTCGCTATATGGATCAACACAATATGGAATGGCGCAAATACCACGAAATAAATTTTGTCAATATCAATTACAAACCTTTTGATGCTTCAAATTGGAAAGTTCAACCTTCGGGATTAGAAGGTCCTGTTACTATTAAGGAATTACGGTAAAACCTATTAGGAGCTTCAAACCTAATAGGTTTTACCGTGAGTAATTGATTAATCAGAAATCGGAAACGTTACCGTAGTTTGATTCTTTATAACCAAATTTATAATATTAAATTCGCTTTTATTTCTGTAATTAAATCAATATTTCTAAATTAATCACTTATGCAAATGAAAAGTTTGTATTCCTAGTTTATTATTTTCCTGATGCATGCGGCTATATATGCACAAAATCAAAGTGTTTCTGGAAAATTACTATTCAAACTCAGAATAATAAGTTATTAAAATAAATAAAGAGCAAAGAGCAAATTTTTTCAAAATTTCATGTTTAAAAAAATTATGACGAAAAATATAAAATTTCTATTTTTAAAATTTTTTAAAAAATTAGGTGCAAGTAATTCGCCATTTGCTTTTCGCCATTTGCCCTTTGCATTTTGCATTTTACTTTTTGCTCTCTGCGCCGCTTCATTCCCTTATGAAGACGTTCGCCCTACACTTTTTTTGTGCGGTGACTCAACGATGGCAAATAAACAACCTATTGATGCGCCTGAAACAGGTTGGGGAATGGTGTTTCCAGAATATTTTACGGATGCACTTAAAATTCAGAATCATGCCGTCAACGGTCGTTCGACAAAAAGTTTTCGCGCATTAGGTCATTGGAAAGGTGTAATTGACCAAGTTAAACCAGGCGATTATGTGCTTTTACAATTCGGACACAATGATTCTAAAGAATCGGATACTTTGCGTTATGCTGCACCGCGTACTGATTATAAAAAAAACCTGACGCGTTACATTGAAGAAATTCGTGCCAAAGGTGCAAATCCTATTTTAGCGACACCCATCATGCGCCGCAAATTTGACGCAAAGGGCATTTTTGTAGATCAACATGGCGATTACCCTATAGTCGTTCGCGAATTAGGGAAAGAACTCAATGTGCCTGTTTTAGATATGCACGCTAAGACCCAAAAAGTTATTGAAGCGCAAGGTGTTGAAGGTTCAAAAAAAATGTTCATGCACTTTGGACCAGGTTTTTATATTAAACACACAAAAGGAATTGACGATGACACGCACACTTCTCGCTATGGCGCAGAACTTATGGCATCAACGGCGGTTGAATGTTTATTCGATATTTCTCATCCTATTAAATATTTTGTCAAAAAATCTGCTTTTGAAGAAAAATATGCTTATGAGTTGCCTAAAATTGCAGCACCTTTTTTCCGTCACGATACATTTAATATAACGCGTTACGGCGCCAAAAATGGTAGCGCAACTTTAGAAAATATTACTGCAAACACTAAAGCTATCAATCAAGCCATTGATATGGCAAATCAAGCAGGCGGTGGTATAGTTGAAATACCCGTGGGTTTATGGTCAACGGGCTGTATTGTTTTAAAGAGTGGTGTAAATTTGCGTTTAAACACTGGCGCGATGGTAGTTTTCAGTCCGAATCATAATGATTTCCCTTTGGTTTTAGCAACCTACGAAGGTGTTGAAACTTATCGTTGTCAATCTCCGATTTCTGCAACTGATGCTGAAAATATAGCAGTAACTGGTGATGGCGTTTTCGATGGCAGCGGACACACCTGGCGAATGCTTAAAAAAGGAAAAGCCAATAGTACAGAATGGAAAACAATAACTTCTCAAAAAGGCGGGCTGTTTAATGACGCTAAAGATACATGGTACCCTTCTGAAAGTTTTATGAAAGGAAACTCAGAAGCTACTGCTGGATTTGCTAAAACAAAAATGGAAGACTGTTTAAGTATTAAGGACTTTTTACGCCCAAACATGGTCGTTTTAACACGTTGCAAACAAGTTTTGCTCGAAAACGTGACATTTCAAAATTCACCCGCTTGGACAATGCACCCTCTGTTGTGCGAAAATCTTACGATTAAAAACGTATCATCAAAAGCACCGAGTTTTGCACAAAACAGCGATGCGCTTGACGCTGAATCGTGCAAAAACGTATTGATTGAGCATTGCAATTTTGAAGTAGGTGATGATGGTATTACTTTAAAATCGGGCAGAGATGAATTCGGCAGAAAACGCGGAATACCCACTGAAAATGTCATTATTAAAGATTGCAAAGTCTATCAAGCTCATGGCGGATTTGTAATTGGTTCTGAAATGTCGGGCGGAGTACGCAATATATTTGTGAGTAATTGTACTTTCATGGGTTCAGATATTGGTTTGCGTTTTAAAACGACGCGCGGTCGTGGTGGCGTTGTAGAGAATATTTATATCAGTGATATAACGATGAACGATATTCCGAACGAAGCCATTTTGTTCGATATGTACTACAACGGCAAAGAAGCTGCCGAAGCGTTAAAAAATCCGACTGCCAATGCACAACCTGTGACGGAAGGAACACCGCAATTTCAGAATTTTTTCATTCGCAATATTACTTGCAATGGTGCAGAACACGGCGTTTTCATTCAAGGATTGCCCGAAATGAATGTTAAAAATGTTGTGATAGAAAATTCTACTTTTCAAGCTAAGCATACTTATACTTTTTTAAATGCGGAGGGTGTGCGATTAAAAAATGTAAAATTTATTTCTGAAACGAAGGAAGAGCCGAAGATTGTTAATAGTAAAAACATAAAGATACAGTAATGATGGATGAGGGATGAATTACAAGAAAAAATCCCTTATCACTTCAACTTGATTCAGACAAAAAAAATTAGCAATGAAAAAAATATTCACACTATTTTTCCTTATTTCGATAATATCATCGAGCCTTTCTGCACAAAAAACTGCACCAATGTCAGTACGTATGGCTGCAACTATTCTCAATGAACATCCAGATTCGTTGGTTTACTTGAAAGAATCTAAAAAACCTGCCAATTGGAATTACGAAAACGGTGTTATTCTTAACGCTTTTGAGAATTTGTGGTTACAATCAGGTGATGGCAAATACTATAAGTACATCCAAAAAATTATGGATTCGTTCATCGGTGAAGATGGTTCGATTCGTACTTACTCCGCTGATGAATATAATATAGATAATATTGCGCAAGGTAGATTGTGTTTAACGCTTTACGAAGTTACTGGTAAAGAAAAATATAAAAAAGCAGCCGAAAAATTGCATGATCAATTGCTGACGCATCCGAGAACAAACGAGGGTGGTTATTGGCACAAAAAAAAGTATCCGTATCAAATGTGGCTTGATGGTTTATTCATGGGTGAGCCATTTAAAGCGCAGTATTCTGTTATTTTTAAAGAAGAAAAAAATTTCGATGATATAGTTAATCAATTCATTTGGATGGAAAAGCATGCGCGTGATGCCAAAACGGGTTTACTGTATCACGGTTGGGATGAAGCTAAAAAACAATCGTGGGCAAATCCTCAAACTGGACTTTCGAAAAGTTTTTGGGGTCGTGCCGATGGTTGGTATGCTATAGCTTTAGTTGAAGTTATTAATTATTTGCCGGAAACGTTTGAGCGTAGGAAAGAACTCATCGCCATTTTACAACGTTTTGCACCTGCTATTGCTAACGTTCAGGATAAAAAATCGGGTGTTTGGTATCAAGTTTTAGATAAAGGTGCCGAAAAAGGAAATTATCTCGAAGCTTCTGTTTCATCAATGTTTGTTTTTGCTTTGGCAAAAGGTGTTCGTTTGGGTGTTCTCGATAAAAAATATTTGGCTGTTGCCGAGGAAGGTTATGAAGGCATTTTGAAAAATTTTATCACTGAAAACGCTGATGGCACAGTGAATCTGGAAAAAACAGTTTCGGTTGGAAGCCTTTCAGATACAAAAAATGGAACTTTTGAATATTATATTTCTGAACCCACGCGCCAAAACGATTTAAAAGGCGTTGGACCATTCATAAATGCAAGTTTGGAGATTGAACGTGCCAAAGAAGCCAACATTGGCGCAGGGAAAACAGTTGTAGTCGATTATTTTTTTAATAACGAATATCGAAAAGGATTTGATGGAAAACTTGAGCGTTTTCATTACACTTTAACGGATAGACAAAATTCGGGTTTTTCTGTTTGGGCGGGTATTTTCAATCAATTAGGCGCTAAAACAAAATCGTTGGAAGTAACCCCTACATTTGAAAATTTGAAATTGGCGGATGTGTATATCATCGTCGATCCTGACACAAAAAAAGAGACGGAATCACCTAATTATATGAACGATGCTTCTGTGAAAGAAATCAAAAAATGGGTTGAAGCGGGTGGTACTTTAATGTTAATGGCAAATGATACTGCCAATTGCGAAATACCGAATTTCAACAAATTAGCGGGTGCATTTGGTATTCAATTCAGCAACAAAAATCGCAATTTTGTAAAGAACGATCAGTTCGAGCAAGGGCAATTTATAATCTCTAATAATTCTGTTTTAAAAACAACACGAAAAATTTACGTCAAGGAGCTTGCAGTATTAAATATAACAAAACCAGCTGAGTCTGTATTATCAGAAGGTGGCGATGTCATTATCGCCACTTCAAAATTCGGCAAAGGCAGAGTGTTAGCTATTGGCGACCCTTGGCTCTACAACGAATATGTGGATGGCAGAAAATTGCCTGCCGATTTTGAAAATTTTAATGCAGCTAAAGATGTTGCGAAGTGGTTATTGACTGAGAAACGTTGATTCATGTTCGATACATGTTCGGGGAACTTTTAAAGTTCCCCGAACATTTGCGACCCTTACAGTTGCTTGCTGAACGTAAAGTTGTAAGCTAGCGATAAACAACAGTAAGGGTTCATATTTGAACCCTTCGAAGCGGTGTATAAAACAAAATAATATTATGAGCCTAATTTTAAGTTTTATTCTTTTTTTCGGAACAACAAATCTGTCAACTGTCAACTGTCAACCGTCAACTATTATTGTTGCAGCTGATGGCTCAGGCAATTTCAAAACCATTCAAGCAGCGATTGAAAGTGTGACAGATTCTGTTGCGGCTTATTCAACCATTATTTTTATAAAAAATGGCACTTATCGCGAAAAAGTTTATCTCAAGAAAAATGGATTGACTTTACGCGGCGAATCAACGCCTAAAAATGATTTAGATTGGCGCAATGATAAGGGTGTAAGGATAATTTATTCTGAAGCGCGCGAAATTTTCAGAGCGCGCAGAACCGCTAGGCTTGGAGACAAAGATACAATTAGCAAAAAAACGGGTGGAGCTACCGACGATTGGGGCGCATCAGTAATTAATATAAAAGCCAACGATATAACACTCGAAAATCTTGTTTGTGTGAACGATTTTGGTTTTGTGGCGGCAGGTGATTCAACAGTTGAAATGAATGGAAAAACGCTCATTGTTAAGCGCAACTCTCACCAATTTGCACTGCGTGCGATGCCACCTTGTCAACGTCTGAAAGTTACAAATTGTAATTTTCACTCTTTCGGCGGCGATACAGTCAGCCCTTGGGATACAGAAAACGGTTCGTATTATTTTAAAAATTGTGTCATGGAAGGTGGTGTTGATTTTTATTGTCCACGCGGATTTGCCTTCGCTGAATACTGTTTTTTCTATGCACATCCGAGCGATGCTGCTATATGGCATGATGGCTCAGGCAATGAAAAAGCCAAAACGGTTTTGAAAAATTGTACTTTCGATGGTGATCCCAATTTTAAACTCGGAAGACATCATAGAGATGCGCAGTTTTTTCTGATTGATTGTAAATTCTCAAAAAACATGGCAGATGCGCCAATTTATAAAGTCAGAAAAGATACGGCTTTGATGTGGGGAACACGCACCAACTATTTTAATTGTCATCGCGAAGGTGGAGATTTTGCTTGGTTTGCTGATAATATAAATAGTGGTGAGTTGTCAGTGGTGAATGCTGAGTTGTCAGCAGCGAGGAGTCCGAAGTTACAACTGACCACTAATCACTCACCCCTCACCACTGATAATGTTGCTGACAATATGTTAGTTGCGCAGCGCACCGTCGGTGGTTGGGCAAAAACTTTGGATGGCAAAACACAACCACCACCCTATAATAAAATTTGGGATGCAACATTGCGCGCTTCAATTGGCGACGATGCTGGAAGAAACGATGCAACCATTGATAATAAAGCGACAACGCGCGAGATAACCTATTTAGCAAAAACTTATGATAATACAAGTAACGAAAAATATAAAATTGGTGCCGAACGCGGCATCGCTTATTTGCTCGAGATGCAATATCCGAATGGTGGATTTCCACAATTTTATCCCGATTCATCTGGTTATAGAAAGCACATCACTTACAACGATGATGCAATGATTTTGGCACTCGAAGTTTTAAAAGATGTTGCTGAAAATAAAAAGCCATTCAATACTGTTGGAGCGCAATACAGAGAGAAAGCTAAAAAAGCAGTCGAGCGCGGCATAGATTGTATTTTGAAAACGCAAATAGTTCAGAACGGAATACCAACAATTTGGTGCGCGCAACACGACTATAAAACACTTCAACCCACAAAAGCACGATCGTATGAATTACCATCGTTCAGTGGTGAAGAAAGTGTAAAGATTATTGAGTTTTTGATGCAGATAAATAAACCATCAGCTGAAATAAAAAAAGCCATTACAAGTGCTGTTCAATTTCTTGATGAAATTAAAATAATTGGTTTCAAAACAAAGCGCATAAAAGATGCCACTCAAAAATTAGGGGAGGATATGATTGTAGTAGCAGATTCGACAGCAAAACCGATGTGGGCGCGTTTTTACGATTTAGATACGCGCAAACCTTTTTTTAGCGGTCGCGATGGCGTTAAAAAAGCAACTTTGGCGGAAATTGAAAACGAAAGACGCATTCACTATGCGTGGTATGGCGTTTGGCCTACTGAACTTCTTTCAAAAAAATTTCCAGCTTGGAACTCGAATTTAAAGAATTCCAAGAATTAAAAGAATTATTCTCAAAAAAATCTATAAATTTATAGGTTTTAGGTCAGAATAAGTAATTTTGACCATAGTCAATCATTTAATCATTCTAAACTTTTTATCAGTGGTAAAATATCTTTACTTTTTTTTTACTTTATTTATTTTGACACAAACACAATCTATTATGGCACAGTCAAAAGCCGAAAAACAAGTAGCAGAAACTGTTGAAAACCTACGTCGCGCAATGATTAGTGGCGATTCTGTCGCACTTTCAAACATTGCACACGATTCACTGAGTTACGGACATTCGGGCGGACACGTTGAAGGCAAAGCAGAATTTTTGCACAAACTTGTCAGCAAAGAATCTAATTTTCTGAAAATAGATTTATCCGACCAAACCATTAAAATCGTTGGCAACACCGCAATTGTGCGTCATAAATTGGTTGCACAAACGCATGATGCTGGCAAAGAAATAGCAGCAGTTCATATTGCCATACTGTATGTTTTCAAAAAAGAAAAAGATAGATGGCAAATGTTGGCGCGGCAGGCAGTTAAATTTTAATGGTTAATGAAATAAAAATTTTGTTATTACATAATTTTTAAAAATTCAGAATTTTTTTTTGAGCAATTAAATTTTAAACCTGAAACGTAACTTTTATTGTTCTGTTTCACTAATTCAATTTTAGTAACAAAAGGTAACTTTTATTGTTCTGTTTCAGCTTTGCATTGCAAATTTGAAATTTTTTTTGATTTTTTCAGAAATATGAATTTATTTTCTCTCAAAGGTAAAACCGCACTCGTCACTGGTTGTAAACGCGGCATTGGCAAAGCGATGGCAGAAGCATTAGCTGAAGCGGGTGCAGATATTATTGGTGTATCGGCAAGTTTAGAATTAGTAGGAAGCGACGTTGAAAAATCAATTTTAAAACTCGGTCGCACATTCAAAGCGTACCAATGCGATTTTTCTAATCGTGAAAATTTGTACCATTTCATTGCAAAAGTTAAAGCGGAATGCAAGCCGATTGATATTTTAGTCAATAATGCTGGAACAATAATGCGTAAACCCGCTGTCGAACATCCGGATGAATATTGGGATGCCGTACACGAAATAAATTTAAACGCACCTTTTATTTTAAGTCGCGAATTTGCAAAGGATATGATTCAACGCGGCTCAGGAAAAATAATTTTTACGGCTTCGCTACTAACCTTTCAAGGCGGTATCAATGTACCGAGTTATGCTTCTTCTAAAGGTGCGATTGGAAGCTTAACCAAAGCACTCGCAAACGAATGGGCTTCGCTCGGAATCAACGTCAACGCGATTGCGCCAGGTTATATTGCTACTGATAATACAGAAGCATTGCGCAATGATGAAAATCGTGCAACTTCTATTTTATCGCGCATTCCCGCCAATCGGTGGGGAACTGCGGATGATTTAAAAGGTGCTACGATATTTTTAGCGTCGAATGCTTCGAACTATGTTCATGGTACTATCTTAACTGTAGACGGTGGTTGGATGGGACGCTAAAAAAACTATTAGGTACGAAGCTCCTATTAGGTTTTACGACGGAGCGTTCGGTAAAAACTCAAAAATCTATTAATCCGTTTAATCTTGGTCAAAATTATGCAAGTTAGGTACGAATCTAGTCCGAATGAAGTGCGTCAAATGACGACAGAACAATTGAGGGCAAATTTTTTGGTAGAGAATCTCATTGTTGATGATGAAGCCAATTTTGTATATTCTCATTACGACCGCATGATTTATGGTGGTGCAATGCCGAGTTCAAAGCAAATTGAATTACCAACTTTCAACGCCTTAAAAGCAGATTATTTTTTGCAACGCCGCGAAATGGGAATTATTAATGTGGGTGGAGAAGGAACTGTTGTTTCGGACGGTAAAACTTTTCATTTGAGAAAATTAGATTGTTTGTATTTGGGAAAAGGTACAAAAAGCGTCAATTTTGTAAGTGATGATGCAACACAACCTGCTCAATTTTATATGCTTTCCGCACAAGCACATCACGATTATCCAAATAAATTATTGAAAAAAGAAGAGGCTTCGCCAACTGTTTTGGGAACTATGGAAACAGCAAATCTCAGAACAATTTATAAATACATTCACGCCGATGGTTTGAAAAGTTGTCAATTGGTGATGGGATTAACAGTTCTTGAAAAAGGCAGTGTTTGGAACACCATGCCAGCACACACGCACGACAGACGTATGGAAGCCTATTTTTATTTCGATGTTGAGCCAGCACATCGTGTTGTGCACCTCATGGGCGAACCACAAGAAACGCGGCATTTAATTGTCGCTAATCACCAAGCTATTATTTCGCCACCTTGGTCTATTCATTCGGGTTGTGGCACAACCAATTACGGATTTATTTGGGGAATGGCGGGTGAAAACTATACGTATTCCGATATGGATGCGGTGGCAATTGGAGATCTGAAATAATATGCTTTGTCTTTTTACACTTGGACTCTGCGTTCTCTGCGATTCCTCTGCGACTCTGCGTTAAAATATCGTTTAGTTCAACGCAGAGTCGCAGAGGAATCGCAGAGAACGCAGAGAAAAAACAATAATAATTTAATCATGAAAGTACTTAGTAAAGATTTTGTCATAAACAATAAGTTAATCGAATCCTCTCAATTCGACATACCCGAACGTGTCATCCAATTTGGAACAGGCGTTTTATTGCGCGGTTTGGTAGATTACGTTATAGACAAAGCCAACAAGCAAGGAAAATTTAACGGACGTGTTGTAGTTATTAAAACGACTAACTCCGATGCTTCCGATTTTGACAAACAAAATGGCATTTTCACTCAAAATGAGCACGGCATTGAAAACGGAAAAGTGTTTAAGCAAACGGGGATTAATACTTCTATTTCTCGTGTTGTTAGTGCCAACGAGCATTGGCAAAGCGTTTTAGCACTCGCTGAAAATTTGAACATTGACATAATTATTTCAAACACAACCGAAGCAGGATTGAAATATGTCGCTAATGATGATTTCAACGCAACCCCACCCCGCTCTTTTCCATTAAAATTAATGGCACTTTTGTACGAGCGCTATAAGTTCGTAAACGGCAAAGGTGGCGGATTCGTCATTATTCCGACTGAATTACTTGTTGGGAATGGCGATTTACTTAAAAGTTTTGTCATTCAACACACCCAAAGAAATAATTTACCAGACGATTTTATCGATTGGATAAATACCGAATGCCGTTTTTGTAATTCTTTAGTCGACAGAATTGTAACTGGCGCGCCGAGTAAATCTGAAAAAGATGATTTAGAAAAAACTTATGGTTATGAAGATAATTTAATTGTCAATTCCGAAAGTTTTCTTTTATGGGCAATTGAAGGCGATGAATTTGTTAAACAAAAACTCAGTTTTGCCGAAACAGATACCCGCGTAATTATTTCGCAGAATATTGAAAATTTTCGCGAACAAAAACTCCGCATTTTAAACGGAGGTCATACAATTTCCGTACCTTTGGCTTTTCTAAAAGGATTGAGAACGGTGGGTGAAATGATGAATGACGAAACGATGAAATTTTTCGTTGAAGATGTCATTAAAGCTGAAATTGCCCCAACGCTCAACTTCGATACTTCTACTTTCGCTCAGAATGTGCTCGATAGATTTAGAAACCCTTTTATAGTTCATAAATTAATTAGCATCACCCTTCAATGCTCTTCTAAGATGAATTCTCGCAACACCGTTACAATACTCAAGTATTTTGAAAAATTTGGTGCATTACCACAGAAAATGGTTCTCGGTTTTGCCGCCTATCTTTTGTTTACAAAACCTGTAAAACAAGAAGAGAGTCAGTATTTCGGTCAAACCGTATCGGGTGAATTTTATCCGATTCAAGATGAATATGCTTCTTTTTTTGAAAAAGCTTGGAAAGAAACTGATCCATCCAGCCTAACAAGTTTGAAGCAATTTGTTCAGAACGTGCTTGAAAATAGTTCTATTTTCGACAATAAATTAAAAGCCATTCCACAATTTATTGACGATGTGGCACAAAAAATTTACGAATTAACCACTTATGGTGTTCAATTAACTATAAATCGTTGATAGTTGTTTGGTCGCGACAATCAACTAACAACTATCAACGAACAACTATCAACGAACAACTATCAACTATGTTTTTAACAGATGATTTCTTGCTCCATAGCGAAACAGCGCGTAGATTATACCACGATTACGCCAAAAATCTTCCTATTATAGATTATCACAATCATTTACCTCCTAATGAAATTGCTGAAGATAAAATATTTAGCAATATCTCTAAAGTGTGGCTCAATGGCGACCATTATAAATGGCGCGCTATGCGGACTTGCGGTGTGAATGAAAAATTCATCACAGGCAATGCAACTGATGAACAAAAATTTGAAAAATGGGCAGCAACAGTTCCCTATACAATGCGCAATCCACTCTTTCACTGGACGCATTTAGAATTGCAACGCTATTTCGATGAGTATAGATTATTGAAACCCGATACAGCAACTTCTATTTTTGAAACGACGAGCGAAAAATTAAATAGTCCAGAATATTCGACGCAAAATTTATTGCGCAAAATGAATGTAGAAGTTGTTTGCACGACAGATGATCCTACCGATAATCTACAATTTCATTCGCAATGTAGAGACGCCATGTTGGCGTCTCACAATAGAAAAAACAAGGACGCCATGTTGGCGTCTCACGCTAACAAAGACAAAGACGCCAACATGGCGTCTCTACAAATGCTACCATCGTTCCGCCCCGATAAATTTATTCTGATTGATGCACCAACTTTTTTAACCAGCATCGAAAAATTAGGGACAATCGTCGGTTCAGAAATCAAAACCTTCGAAGATTTACTCAATGCACTAAAATCACGCGCTGATTTTTTTGCTTCTCTCGGTTGTAAACTCAGCGACCACGGTTTGGAACATTTATATGCCGAAGATTTTACAGAAGCCGCTGCGAACAAAGCGTTTCAAAAAGCGCGCGAAGGAAAGAAATTAACAGAAAAAGAAGCGAATGTATTTAAATCCTGTATTTTGCATCATCTCGGAGTGATTTATCACGATTTAGGTTGGACACAACAATTTCATCTCGGTGCTTTGCGCAACAATAATAAACGCGCATTGAGTCAACTCGGCGCCGATACAGGTTGGGATTCTATTGGCGATTTCAAACAAGCGCAAGCACTCTCAAAATTTTTAAACACACTCGAAGAGCATAACGCGCTCGCTAAAACCATTATTTACAATCTCAATCCAGCAGACAATGAAATTTTTGGCACCATGATTGGCAATTTTAACGATGGCTCAATGGCAGGAAAAGTGCAATGGGGCAGCGCGTGGTGGTTTTTAGACCAAAAAGATGGCATGACAAAACAAATCAACGCGCTCTCGAATATGGGTATGTTGTCTCAATTTGTGGGTATGCTCACCGATTCTCGCTCGTTTTTATCTTTCCCGCGCCACGAATATTTCCGTCGTTTGCTCTGCAATTTATTCGGTGATGATGTTGCACACGGCGAATTACCAAACGATATTGAATGGTTGGGCAAATTGACGCAGGATATTTGCTATTATAATGCGAAGAAGTATTTTGGGTTTTGAATTTAGGAATCAGGAGTCAGGTATCAGGCTAAACTTACTACCTGATACCTGACTTCTGATTCCTGATTCCTAAATAATTAGCAAAACATTAACACAAACTATTTTGTTGAAATCCGATACACGCATTAAATTTGTAGTGCATTCATATTTTTGACTTTTTCTATGTCTTGATTTTTATTTTGCACGATGAAAGAAACACAGTCAAAAAATATTTAACAATCGTTCCGAGCAGAGAATTTAATGCTCTTACAATTGATGCACAATCAACTTCTCTATTCTCTTGCGTACTATTTTAGATTTATAAGATTAATTACTTGAAGATTTTGAAATAATCGATGCATTTCTTCTAATCCTTTGATTCTTAGTCAAAATTATCATTAGTATCGTTTCTGCGGATTTCTGCATTCATATTCTGCGGTTTCTGCGGGTAACTCTCAAAATGTAAACACTTATTCAAACGAAGAACGTTATGAAAACCAAACTTTTTCATAGGGTCAGCAAATTCGAAAATAATATCAAAAGTTACTGCTCTAAGTTTCTTCTCTTCATTTTTTTTTTCATACATTCGATAAATCTGGGAGGAATAAACTCTGTACAAATTGAAAGCCTAAAGATAAATAATAAAGAAGTCAAAGGTTTCTCAAACGGATTAAATTTAAAAATTGATGATTACGATGTATTTATAACTTTAAAACCCAAAGAAAAAATTGATTCTTTCGGCTATCAACTCGTTGGATTTGATAAAAAAGTCATTTATTCGCCTTATCCCGTCATTCGATACACTAATTTGGAAGGTGGAAATTACGATTTGAAAATTTGGGCTTGCAATAACGGAACAGCATGCGACACCATACATCTGAATTTGAAGGTTGATAAAAAATTTATTAACTGTAATTTGTTTAAACCTGCACTCATTGCCTATCTGCTTTTAATTCTATCGATTTTTACTTTGTTTTGGATTTTAGATTACAAAAGACAAAGACAAAGATCTTCTGATTTTAGAAGAAAAATGAATGCCGATTTGCACGACCATATCGGCGGCTCACTTTCAAGTATTTTGACATTTTCTAAAATGATTAGCAAAGATTTGCCTGAAGATAATTCCAAAATTAAAGAACTTAATGATGAAATTATTAACACATCGAATGAATCTATTGTGAAGTTGAGAGAGACTGTTAGAATTTTAAAAATTAAAAATAAGAAACACACAAATTATTTTTCTGATTTAATCGCTGATATATTTCATTTCATTAAAATTCTCCAAAAAGCAGAAATTGAAGTGGAGTTCGAGCAAAATCACGACTTAGATTTACTCGCCAAACAAAAATTGAGTTTTGCGAGAAGGGAAAATTTAAATGGCATGTTTCATGAGATTTGTAATAATATCGTCAAACATTCAAAAACAAATAAGGTATTGATAAGCTCTTCTACGAATAAAGAAGCTCTCACTCTATGTTTTCAGGATTTTGGACTTGGGTTCGATACATCCAATAATTACGATGGATTTGGGATGCAAAGCCTAAAACAACGCGCTAAAGAAAGTTTTGTTGATTTAAATATTTTTTCAGAACCCGAAAAAGGCACTAAAATTTGTTTGGTAATACCGTTTATTTAATTCAACTATTTTCACCTGATTAGGTAGTATTTCCCCCGTTTTTGGAAACCTAACTTTGTATAAAATTTCATGAAATGATTAGAGTTATTCTTTTTGAAGATATGGCACCCGCTCGAAAAAGCACAAAAATGATTTTAGATAATACTAAAGACATTTATTATGCTGAAGGTTTCGAGGATGCAAAGAATGCGGTTAAAGTTGTAAAAAAATTTGAGCCTGATGTTATACTGATGGATATTGAAATGCCCAAAGTCAATGGCATAGATGCTTTAATAAAAATTAAACAAGCTATACCTAATTCTAAAATACTTATGTTGACCGCTTTACTTGATGACGATAAAATTTTTGCAGCAATATGTTGCGGTGCTGCGGGATATGTACTAAAAGATGACGACGAAGGTTTACCTGAAAATATCAGATGTGTTTATGAAGAAAAGGGAAATGCCTTTTATTCTCAATCGATTGCATACAAAGCGCAAAAACTTATCCAGAGTAAATTGATGCGAAAAAATCCTAAATATGTAGAGTTTACTGATTTAGAAATTAAAGTGCTTCAAGGTCTTGTTGACGGTAAAAGCAGACCCAATATCGCGGATTGGATTACAAAAAATGGCTACAATATTAATTTGGATGCCGTGAGCGACCACATCAAAAATATCTTCCGAAAGTTTCAAGTTAATTCTGCTACGTCAGCGGTTAGAGAGGCGATTTTGGGTGGGTATGTGGTTTTAATTTAAAAACAATTTTTTCAATATTTTATAAACTTTTAAATAAATTTAGACTATGAGTAAGTATAAAAAGTTCATTAATCCTCCAATGGATAATATTAAAGAAGGTCCATCAATCCTAATGGATTTTTCAACCTACTATTTCTATAATCCTATTGAGCCTGATTCCCAGAAAAGGTATACTCCAAAGCATGGTACTTTCAATATATTAACTGCACAGACATACAGCCAGAGTGAGAGATCAGCCTTAATAAGCAATTTTAACCCGCTGCAAGCACCTCTAGTAATATCCGAATCAGAATTAAATCAATTTTTTAATAAAGCTGGGTTTGCAGTAATTATTGTTTCAGATATAGATATAAACAATCCAGATAGTCGTAAAATTACTTTGGATATTGTCGATAGTAATGATAGTGCCGATAGTGTTGTTGAAAAGTTAAAAACTAAAGCTAAAGGTTCAAAAGATTTATTTTTTATTTTCCCAAATGCTTATTTTCAGCAATCAGTTGGGGGTGAAGATATTAAGTACAGATACAGAGGAAAGGATAAAGCTGCACAACCTACTTTGTTAGTCAATATGTTTGAGTTTTTAAATGATAAAAAGGAGAAAGTTCCCATGCCGAATATTGGTTTTTTTCTTGGCTGTGATGAAACAAAAACAAAATTTTATGTTTTTGTAAATGCCGTTAATGTTAATGATGGAAATCATCCTTTGAATTATTTAGGTAAAGTGTATACAACAGATAATGCTCTGGAACCAGGAGGAGATAATCCTTCAGGAGGAATTAAAATCCCTGACCCATCAATATAAAAAGAACAAATGAATCTAAATAAATTATTAGCACTTTCAAGCGAATTAACTTCAGGTTTTGCTTTTATTGTTCTAATTTATACTTTAGCAACTCGAAAAAATTGGAATTTACCAATAAAAACTTACTGGGTATTTTTGCTAATGAGTTTTCTAAATAACATAATTGCTTTGTTATTTATTTGGTCGGTTAATCATTACACGAGTTTCTTTTTGCCTTATTTGAAATGCTTTCATATAAGCGACACTAACTTTTTGAATATTCTGAATGAATTGACGAATTTTATTGGGTTAGGTTTTTTTTTCTATTATGTATTATTAAAAGAAAAGAGATCGAAATGGATTCTATGGGCTTCTTTGATTCTATCAATTGCTGTGGTAATAAATTATTTTTTTATCCAAGGATATAACATGGGTGGAGGTTTTAATTCGACCGCTTCAGCTTTATATTGTGTAATACTGCCACTTATTTATATGTGGATAATTTTCAATCAAGATTCAGAATTACCTATTTCAAAAAATCCCTATTTCTGGGTTAATTTGGGATTAATATTACCAAGTACTATTTCACTTTTTCTTTATTTTTCAGGTGGTATAATTCACAAGTTTGATTTTACTTTATTTGTGAAGCTAAAAATTACAAGTAATTTTATCGAAATTATAGCTCAATTCATAACAGCTATTGGTTTTTATTACACTGATAAACTAAAATTCATTAAGGTATAGTGCTGAAAAACTTTCTTTCTTTTAAAAATTAAATCGATAAAACTATTATGATCACGGAATCCATCGGTTTTGTAGGAGATAAAACTCTACCAGTTGTAAACCCAAATTTTGCCAATAGGGTAAAACCTTATCATGAGGATATTTTTAAACTGAATGAAAAGCAAAAAAGCTTAATTAATTTTACAGAAAACTTCGTTGATCTAAAAGTTTTTTCAAAAAGTACTTTCCCTAATTTAAGCTCAGAAAATATAAGTTTCAAATCTAGTGTGCCTGATTGGGTATCAGTATCGAATCAACCTCGATTTGATACTAGATTGGAAAACTCCAATAATCCTGGCAGCCTATTATTAGATGAATCTTGGCCTTGGGGAGTTGTGGGAAGTGTTACATCTAATGGGAGGCCATCAGGAACTGGTACACTGATAGGAGATAGAATTGTTCTAACAGCAAGTCATTTGGTGCCTTGGGAATTGAAAAATGGTGAATGCTGGATGAGATTTAAACCAGCATATTATGGTAAAAACCCAAAAGAAGAAAAATTTCCATATTCTTTTGTTGATGCTGCATGTGGTTATAGTAGAAGCCCAACACTCTCCAAATTAATATCAAAGAAACTCGGATTTGGTAATGATTGGGCAATATTGCGATTAAAAGAACCTCTTGGCAAGTATTTAGGTTATATGGGATTTCAGAGTTTTGACCCCGATTTTGTAAAGTCAGAACCAAAAATTTGGAATTGCATTGGTTATCCAAATGATGTGGCTTCGGGTATGATGCGTGTTCTTTATCAAAAATTTAGTGTAAAAGATTTAGATGAATCTGATCCATTAACTTATAAGTTGGAATCTGTAGATTTTTATCACATGCCAGGCAATTCAGGCGGTCCGCTTTTTGGATGGTGGGGAGATGATCCGAGAGTAGTTGGTGTTTGTAGTGGCGGTCAAAAAGAAAAAGTAAAAAATGGATATGAACAGAATGAAATTTTTGCAAGTGGTGAAGGCATGGTAAGGCTTTGCGCTTGGGCAAGACAAAATTGGATTTAAATTAGAACTATTTAAAACCACACACAAACAGCCTGTCAATCACTTGACGGGCTGTTTGAATTAAAAACCTATTTAGGTAGTAATTTTAGTAATGAAGACCCTCGAACTTTGTATCATAAATTAAATAATTGAGCGATTCAGTTTACCTGTGTAACTCGAACAACCGAATAAAATGGTGAGTGAAGCAATTTTTTTACTTTGCAAAACCGACAATCAAATTACAATAATTATTTAAACGAATATTTATGATACAAGCAGAATTAGAAAAACAAGTTCAAACACATCCCCCGCTAAGGTTGGAGGTGAACAACTATTTGATGAAGCAAAACACCAATAGAGAGAGTAATTTCATTGATTAAGTCATTCAAAAATTAGAACAATTCAAAATAGATACAGAGTTTATGAACTTGATTTGGCTCAAACAAAAAATGGCATTGAGATTAATGAAGAAAAGCAAAGTTGAGCTCAAATTCAATATGTACTGATTTCAAATTTAGAAGATAGAGATATTCAGGTGATTATTCTCAATGAAATAAATAATTCAGAGAAGAATAGTGAAACGCATTCTAACGCATTAAAACCGATTGAACGCATCATTCTCGAAATGCTCAGAAAAGGTTTGATGTATAAATAAATTGCTAAGTTCCTCAAAACAACTCTTGAAATTGTAGAACATCATTGTCATTCAATCTATAAAAAATTGGGAGTTACAAATCGGACGGAAGCCTTAAAGAAGTATTTTAAGAATTTGTAGTTTTTTTTCAAAAAAGCGGCGATTTTTTTTTTCGTTCTTCTTGTAATAAGATATAGAAAGAAAACTAACAAAAGTTAGGACTAAAAATTGGAATTGATGGAATGAGGCGGAGCAATTAGATAGATTTCAATATTTCTCTAATTAGTCATTCAATTCATAACTAAAGTTTGAAGTTTAACGCTCAGTATAATTCTAGAAAAAGAGCTGCCCGAAAATCTTTAAGAGTAAGGCGCGGATGCTGAAAAGCGCATGAGTAAGCTAGGGTTTAATAAATTTTATTACAATGAAAAAGACAAAAAAAATTCTATTGAAAGTTATTATCTGTTTAGTCGTTGTTTCACTATGGAATTTCAATGCTAATGGACAGAAGGGATCAACAATACCTCAAAAAAAACAGACTAAGCCTACTGCACGGCAAGCACCACGGGCCCCAGATAAAATTGCTAATAATCAACCTGCAACCCAAACTTTTATTGTTTTAGCAAAACAAAAATGGTTTGATACAGGCATTGACCTCAATCAAGGGCAAAAATTCTGGGTCTCAGCGCAAGGGAGTTGGACAAATGGTGGTGCGAATCCGCAATGGGTTGGACCGTCAGGATGGTCAAATGTTCTTTTGCCAAAGACAGTAGCACCTAACTTGCCACTCAGTTCGCTTGTCGGAAAAATTGGCGATACGCCTATTTTTATTGGAGAGAATTACAGTGGGTTGTGTCCGCAAAACGGTCGTTTGTACCTTTCAATTAATGATACTGAAAACGATTTTGATGATAATGAAGGCTCTGTGAATGCAACTGTTACTACAGTACTGAACATAATGATAAAAGGCATCAAATTTATTCCTTACACATTGGAGCTAAATGGTATTAGCCCAAACGTCACTTATGACAATAGCAAAGATGCTTGGATTCAACCTTATAAAATGATAGGCAATAGAATCACCTTTAAATATACGCTTACAAACAGAGGGAATACTAAAGTCGGTAGAATCAAAGCCGACATTGATGGACAGCCTTTGCCTACAACTGCGTTGAATGGCAATAAAATAGGAGAGATGCCTGTAGGTTCTAATCCTTCAGGCGAATTTTATACCACAGGGCTTCCTTCAGGAAATTATAAGTTACATATTACTTATATAGATGAAGCGGTTGATACAACTATTGAAAGCACTGAATATCATTATTTTGTCTCGGCACCGCCTATTATTAAGAAACTTATTTCTGGTGGAAGCTATATAAGTTTTGCTAAAAAAGACGGTTTAGATGGCTATTCATCAGTAAATGGCTTTCTTCATGTTACGCACAATCCTGGATGTGGTATAAGTGGCAATTCTGGAAA